>DJYC01000087.1:0-24752 GCA_002448445.1 Treponema sp. UBA6988 | reverse complement strand
GCGGGCTCAAACGCCGCCCGCAACGCCCGCTAAAATTGGATGGTGATTAACAGAGCCTTTTTTCAAAGATTGCCATGTAAAAAAAAATCATTGTTTTGTGCCAAAAAACGATAAAATATAACATTTTTTTAATAAATTTAAAGATTATTCCTTGACTATTCAATTTTATTTTTATACTATAGAAATGTAGCATGGTCATAAATGGGCAAACCTTAAAAATAGTTTAAGTTTTCCCTGTAGCCTGCCGATTTAAAAACCGTACGAGTTTCTTAGACCCTGGGAGGGGAAAGGAGATGCGTATGAAGAAACTTATCTTATCATTAATAAAGTTAATTCCTTTGACATTTATACTTTTCTCTTTCGTAGCCTGTGGTGGCGGCGGAAGCAGTGGTGGCGGTGACGACTGGTATGAGGAGCCAGAGATTCCTGCAGTGGATGAGGTTGTTAACGTTCCCGCTGAGGCAGATGATGCCGATGGCTCCATCAGGATGGATTCGCCAAGGTATTCTGGTTTGCCGGTAACGCTGACTTGCAATGGAGTCACGCTTAGCCAACCTGCAACAGGTAGCAATGTTCTGAATTATTCCATAACACGTGGGCAAGAGGCAGCTTTTGTTGTTCAGCAGGAATACGAAACCTATGAATGGTTTATAAATGCTAATGGTGTAACACCGGGAACTATTCAGGATGAGGGTAGAACTTTCCGGTTTACTCCTGAACAGGTCGGTAATATGGAACTTAGGGTTCTCGTAACCAATAACGGTTCACGAGGTTCTCTTAATGTACAGCTTGTTATAAGCGAATAAGGAGGTGTGCTATGAAAACATTAAAATCAATCTTTGGCAGAGCATATAAAGTAGTAACTCTTTTTGCAGTGCTTGTTGCAAGCGCTCTTGCTTATTCCTGCAACAGCGGTTTGAACGGTGTTTCAAGCAGCGGAAAAAAGGAAGACGGCCTCGGTGGTGTCGCAGGCAGCAATAGGGCATTTATTTCTTCTGTCTCCTTGGGCGACGGCGAGCGTGCCATTGTGCCGCAGGGTAGCTTTGCCCTCAAGGGAGAGGAAATTTACAAATACGTCCTTAAGGGAACTCCTGTTGGCGGAGAGGAAACCGTGCTTGGAACTTGGGTTAGGACCAATGATGAAGACGGTTATGTTGTTACCGCATACGACCTTATGGACAATGATCTGCGCGGTGGAATTGTAGCCCTTGACCCCGGCACATATACTTTCTCAATCCAGGTATACATTCTTGCTACGGATGGAGCCGACTTTGAAGGAGAAAGCGACGGCGAAGGCGAAGATGCTGGCGAAGCAGAAGAAAATGCAATACTTGTACTTGAAAAAACAACTGATCCGATTGTAGTTGCAAGCGGTTCCAACAAAATCCGCTTTGGTGTGCTTAATGAAGCCTCTGGCAACGGAAAATTGTCTTTAAAGCTCAGCTTCCCGGACGAAGGGGTTCAGAGCGTAGTTGTTCGCATGGATCCTCAGGATGAAGGCAACGCATATTCTGTTGCAGAAAAGTCTCTTGAAATAGGAGAAGCTCGGGGTGGCTACAGAAGCGTAGTCTTTAATGATGATCCTGTTAACGGTTGGTATGTTGTAAAATTTACCTTTACAATAAACAACGGAGCTGGAGACACTTCCCAAGTTTTCAGCGAGCTTATCCAGATTGCAACAGGCAGACAAACAACAGCAGACATCTCTATAGACAACCTTAATGCAATTTATCCGATTGTATATAACTGCAAGGGTGGTCATCTAAAGGCAGACAACATTCCTCTTTCTTATTCCCCATACCAGGGTGCAATCCCCATGCCGGAACTTGCAGAAAGAAACATTGCAACATTTGACGGTTGGTATTCAGACCCTAACTTCCAGAACAAGGTAACTCAAATTCCTGCGGGTTCAAAGGGTGCAAAAACCTTCTACGCAAAGTGGAAGTACAACCTGGAAGACGGTAAATTCTTTGCATGCGGAGAAAAGGCAATAATTCAGCAGAAAGAAGGTACAAACCTTGTTTATGCTTACATTGACGAAGTAAATCCCGACAATGCCATTCTTGGTGACGATGGAAAACTTATTAGCATCAGTGGCTGGGAAGTCTATGGTGGCTGCAAGCCGGATGGAGAGATCTACCCCGATGGCAAAACTGACGATATAACCATAGAAAGTGGTTATGTACAGTTTGTTTATGCAAAGGGTAACAACGGCACTATTACCGTAAACGGTGGAAATATCCTGCAGGTAAGAACTGACGGACAGGGCGGGACCATAAACGTTACTGGCGGAAAAATTTCTGGAGATTACACCAATAAAACTGCAATCTATACTGCCGGTACAGATTCTACCTTGAACATATCCGGTGGAACTATAGAAGGAAATGTACGTGGTAATGTAGCCGAAAGTACTCTTGTAAAGGTTAGTGGAAATCCAAAAATTGGAAACGGAAAGAATGTTGGCATAGATCTTTCTTTTGTCAAGGACAAAAAGATTAAGGCAGGAAACCTCGACAGCGCCCAAGATGAGTCTATTACCTTGCTTGCCCCAAATGCAAGCAATGATACTAAGATTGCTACATTTGAAGGTGCAAATGCATATTCAAAATTCTTTGTAGTAATGAACTCTAACCGCAAACGAGCCGTTAAGGTTGCTGATAACGGAAGGGATATTGTAATAGAAGGTGGTATTTCCTTGCCGACAAATCTTTTGGTAAAGGACGGACAGGATAACACCTATAACTTGGGTCAAGGAAACGTAACGATACCGGGAACAATATTCTCTGTCTTTGCAGAAGACGGCTACTTTAACCTTACCGAAATTGTAGTTGCAAACAATGTCCACTTTGACATGGGTATTCCTGTAGATAACCGTGGCAAGGAACAGCAGTTTGTATATGAAGCAGACACGGAAAAATTCTACCGCTATATTCAGTTTACTTCTACACAGGGAGAAATTTCTGGCCAAGCTGCTGATGACTTCCTACAGAGCATTGAATTCCACAAGATAGACAACAAGCCTATCAATATTCGCATCAATCTGGAGACTGTGCCAATTACAGGAAATGGCTATACGTTGAACACGGATGTATTCTACCTCGATGGAAGCTTCTACAAGAAAAGCGCAAAGTTTGCAACAGGCGGTAAGTCTTGGCCAGAAGCGTATAATGAAGCAAAGGCACAGACCTTTAATGGTCTGCAAGGCTACCTCATGACCATTACGTCTGATGCTGAAAACAAGTTTGTTTACGATCAGATTTTCAAGAAAGAACAGAGTGAGGGAAAATCTCCCGATGACTTTGGTTCATGGATTGGCGGTACGCGCATAACACCAAGGAACGGTTATGACGCTTCTACTTGGGGATACGATGCAAAACTGAACAACCGTGGAAAAGCAACTTGGAATTCTGGGGAAGTCAATGATTCTTGGGCATGGGCTTGTGGTCCTGAAGCTGGAAAGATTTTCTATACAAAAGCAAAATATGAAAAAGACAAGAATTATCGGGCATCTGGAATGTATTCTTCATGGTCGAATGAGAAAGACTGTGCTTTAAATGGCATAGAGTATTACTACAAAGACGATGTTGAGCCAAACAATGGTGGTAATCCTATTACTACAGATGCTGAATATTATACTCAGTATACCGGTCGCTATGTATGGAATGATGGTCACGAAAAGGGCAATGGATACAGCACCTCACAGGGACGTTGGCAGATACACTACTACATTGTAGAGTTCCGCCCATACGAGAACACTGCAACCGGTGAAAGATACGTTTCTGCAAATAGACGTCTTTACGCAGCGCAGACCTACGAATAATCTGTAGCCACCCAGCATCCGGCAGCTAACCCCTGCCGGATTTTTTTACATGTGTCATTGCAGGGAATCTGATAAATTCCCTGTAATTTGTAGCCTTTTTTATTACAAATAAATAGTCTATGTTAAATATAAATAGTTCATTTTTTTCCATATTATTACCGATTTATAATTCATATGGGTTTCTTTGTTCCAGGGAGGGATTGGAGGCGCATATGAAAAAATTTGCTTTTAAATTAATAAAGTCACTTGCTATATTTCTACTTTTCTCTCTTGTGGCCTGTAACACTGGCTTGAATGGTGTTTCCGACCGCGAAGATAGGCAGTCATCTGCTGGCTCTTCGGACGGGGCTGCTTATCTTTCTGCCGTAAGTTTTGGTGCAAAAGGCCGTACAATTGTTCCAAACGAAAGATTTGACCTTAAGGGAAAGGACATTTACAAATTTGTCCTAAAAGGAAAGCCTGTGGACGGCGAAGAAATCGTCTACGAGCCTTGGGTTCAGACAAGCGATGAATTTGCATACGACAGAATGGACAATGACCTTCGCGACAATAAGATTGCGCTGGAAGTTGGCACCTACACTTTTACCATTCAAGTCTATGCCCTTCCAGAAGCTGTCTCTTATTCAGATGAAGACGCGGATGCAAAGGCATTCCTTGTTCTTGAAAAGACTACGAATCCTTTGAATATAAAAAGCGGCAGGAACACTATTGACTTTGGTATCTTGGACGAGGTTGCAGGAAACGGATTTCTTTCTATAAGGGTAAGATTTCCTGATGATGGCGTAAAAAGCGTAACTGTATGCATGATTCCTCAGGATGATGGAAACGGATATTCCATTGCAGACAGGAGTCTTTCTATTGAGCCTTCTTTGGATAAAGATTCCATAGGCGATTTTAGGAGCGTTGTCTTTGCCGATGACCCTAAAAATGGTTGGTATGTCGTAAAATTTACCTTCACGATGGACAACGGCGCAGGAGAAACAAGCCAGGTGTGGAGCGAGCTTGTTCAGATTGCTACAGGCAGAAAAACACAGGCAGAGGTCAATATTGAAAACCTTAATGCAATTTACCCGATTGTATACAACTGCAAGGGTGGTCATTTAGATACAGACAATATTCCTCTTTCTTATTCCTCCTATCAAGATGATATTCTGTTGCCTAAGCCTAAGGAAAGAAACGGTGCAAGCTTTGTTGACTGGTATTCAGACGCCAACTTTAAGAGCAAGGTAGATAAAATTCCAGCTGGTTCTAAGGGCGCAAAGACTTTCTATGCAAAGTGGAAGTATAATGTAAGTAGTGATGCGCTTTATGCCTGCGGTGAAAAATTGATTTTGCAGCAGAAAGAAGGTTCTGATAATGTGACCTATGCCTACTTTGACAAAGTGGATGAAGACAACATAGTTCTTGATGACGCTGGAAATCCATTCCCTATTCCTGCAAACCTGAAAGTTTACGGCTCTTTACCCGACGGAACTTATCCCAATGACACTAGTGATGATATAACAATAGAAAGTGGTTCTGTTGGCAATATCTACGCCTGTGGCGGGGCAAAAGGCTCTGTTACGGTCAATGGCGGGACTGTCAGGTTTATTGAATCCTCGGGCAAGGTTAACATTAACGGCGGAACCATCTTGGGAGATGACAATAATGGAACAGCACCGCTAGATTCAATAAGGACTACTTCTGGCAATGCTGTTGTTAACATTACGGGCGGAACTATCAGGGGTAACGTAAACGGTTTGGTTGAAGGCGGTACACTCATAAATGTGAGCGGAAATCCTCTTGTTGGAAACAAGAAGAATACAGGCATAGAGCTCCTTGCTGCCAGAGATAAAAAGATTTTTGCAGGAAACCTCAACTATGCGGACAGTGAGTCCATTACTCTTATAGCACCAAGTGCGACGGAGGGAACTGTTCTTGCCACTTTTGAAGGACAGGCCTATACAAAGTTCTTTGCGATAATAAATTCAGATAGGAAGCGCAATGCCCAGGCTGTGGGAAATGACGTTAAGATAAATGGCGACCTTTCCCTGCCTACATCGTTAAAGGCTGATGAATCCGAGGCAAACACTTTCTATGTCTTTGGCGAGAACGTAACAAAGAAGGGTACGATATTCTCTGTATTTGCAAAAGACGGCTACTTTAATGTAGGCGAGACAAGTCTTGAGGGGGCATCCTTTTCTATGGGCATTCCTCTTGACGCTAACTTTAAGGAAAACGGATATGCTGACTCTGTATCTACAGAAACAAATTTCCGCTACATTCAGTTTACGTCTAATGGCGGAGATATTTCTTCTGAAAAGGCGAATGCTTTCCTTAATAAGATAAAATTCCACAAGATAGATAACAAACCTTTTGAAATACACATTAACTTGGAGA
The DNA here is from genome assembly GCA_002448445.1 of Treponema sp. UBA6988. Taxonomy (GTDB): domain Bacteria; phylum Spirochaetota; class Spirochaetia; order Treponematales; family Treponemataceae; genus Treponema_D. The sequence continues at coordinate 18,553 of DJYC01000087.1, read as the reverse complement.
CCGTTCCTATTAAAGATGACAAGAAAGGCTACGAGTTGAACAAGAACATCTTCTATTTTGACGGAAGCTTCTACAAAAAGAGCGAGCGCTTTGAAAACGGTACAACGGTAAGTTGGAATCAGGCTTATAACAAGGCCAAGGAAGAGCGCTTTAACGGCTTGCAGGGCTACCTTATGACCATTACCTCTGATGCAGAGAACAAGTTTATTTATGATAAGGTCTTTGAGTCTGAAAGGGCAAAAGGAAAAACACCTGATGACTTTGGTTCTTGGATTGGAGGCACAAGGAAAAAGCCAAAAGTTAATTACGATGCTTCTGCTTGGCAATCAGACGGCTTTAACAAGTCTTGGTTTTGGGCTTGCGGTCCAGAGGCAGGAAAGGTTTTCTATACAAACACATTCAGTAGGGACGGCCAGGATTACAGGGCAGAAGGAATGTATTCAGCGTGGTCAAACCCAGAAGACTGCAAGAAAAACGGTATTCCAAGAGCATATTCAGGTGATTATGAGCCGAACAACGAAAGTAACGCCAATTACACAGGAGGCGACAACAGTAATACGGAAAAAGAAGTTTACCTCCAGTATACCGGCCACTATGTTTGGAATGATGCGTCAACTGGTAATGGTAGTCAGAATAGGTGGAAGATACATTACTATATCGTAGAATTTACTCCATACGAGAATCCTGTTGCAGGAATTGCAATACCAACGGATCCTGCGGTATACAAGGCAAACAGCCACGCAGAGCAGATCTACGAATAATCACAGTAGTTGCGTGTAAAAACTAATATCCCATACCTTGCCCGGCAGTACCTCCCACAATCCCTGCCGGGCTTTTTTTGTCCACTTTTATTACCTTTTTCAAGCAAATTCCAAACATTTGCAAATACACGTCATTCCGGTTCGAGCTAATAATAGCAGGCGTTGGTCGCAAGCTAAGCTTGCTAACGAGTTACTTCGTAACTCGCAGGATAATACGCTAACATAATTCCATATTGGGGCGTTGCGGGGCTTAGCAAAGAGGTTGCCCCGCAGAAGGGGGTGTGCCGAAGACCGTAGGGCTGAGGCCAGGGGGAAGGCTTTCCCCCTTTTAAAAGTTAGAATTCCTTTAGGCGGTCGGGGCAGACTGCTTTTACCAGGGCACGTGCCATTATTTTTGCAGGGTCAATTTTTGTGATGGGCATTCTAAGGCGGCCCATTGCGAGTGGAATTTCTGTGCAGCCCATGATGAAGGTGTCGTAGCCTTGGGCAAACATTTTTTCAGTTACAATGCGGAAATTTTCTACAGCCTGATTTTGGATGGGATTGGAGAAGGCTTTGATTCCGTAGTCGCGGCTGTAGATTGCGTTCCAGATGAGTTGCTTGTCAAGGTCGTCCGGCTCTACGATGAAGTGTTCCTGCTGGCCTTGGTCATTTTTTTGCGCGTCAAAGAATAGGTTGTAGACTTTGGAATAATAGGTTCCCTGGGTTGCGTAGAGTACGAGTTTTTTTGCGGGCAGGTTTTCCTTTACCCATTTGTAGGTTTCTTCTACAATGTTCATGAGGGTAACATCTATTCCGTTTACTTCTATGAAGCGCTTTACCTGGTTGAGTATTATTGGGGAATGTGCCGTGTTGCAGGGAATGGCTATGTGGGTTGCCCCCATGGCTGCAAGTTTTTTTATGCAGTAGCTAATTCCTATGCAGGGGTTTTCCATTTCCGGGTGGAGAATGTAATAGGAGCGGTCAGGAATTAGGCGTGATGCAGAAATCATCATTACGTCCGGATAGTCCTGGTCGCTTGTGGCCATTACGCTGTCAAAAACTTTGCGTTCCAAATCAAGTCCGGCATAGGGGCCCATGCCTCCAATTATGCCGATTGCTTTTCTACTTTTTGTCGAATGCATATACACCGTCCCAAACAGCTGGTGGATTCAGCTTGAAATTTTCTGCCCTCTCCAAGATTACCTGTGCTGCCTTGTCGTTGGAGTGCCGTCTTACTGCCGTCATGTATTTGATGCAGTTGTCCCAGTCTCCGTCGAAGTAGAACTTGAGGCCACGCTCGTATGCGCTGTAAATCTTTATTAGGCTCTGGTTGAGTTTGTCCTTTTCCGCGAGAAGTTCATAGATAAAGAGGGGCTGGGTTTTGCCCTTTACCGTAATTTTGTCCAGCATGCGGAATTCAAAGTCGTCCTTTACAAGGTCGTGGGTGTTTGCGCTGATTATGATTTCTGTGCCGTAGTACTTGTTGATGCCTTCTAGGCGGCTTGCGAGGTTTACGTTGTCGCCGAGTACCGTATAGTTGATGCGCTCGTCAGACCCCATGTTTCCTACAACGACTTCACCTGTGTGGATTCCGAACCTGGTGTGGAACTTGGGCTTTCCTTCGCGTACCCACTGGTTGGAAAGATTCTGACCCTGCATCTGGCATGTTAGTGCTGCGCGGCAGGCGAGAGTTGCATGGGTCTTTGCATCCATTTCTATCGGTGCGCCCCAGAATGCCATGATTGAGTCGCCTATGTACTTGTCTATGGTTCCTCTGTTGCCAGTTATTGTGTGGGCAAAGATTGAGAAGTAGTCGTAGAGGCGGTTTACGAGTTCCTCAGGCGGTGTTTTTTCCGAGATGCCGGTAAAGTTTTCTATGTCGGAGAAGAGGAGGGTGAGAGTCTGCTTCTTTCCCCCTATTTCTGCGCTCTGGCTGTTTTTTACCAGCTGGGTAACGAGGTCTGAGGGAACGTATTTCTTAAAGCTTGCAAGTCCCTGCTTCATGCCCTGGAAGGAATCAACCATGTTGTCTATTTCCTTGATTCCTGAGTTGATGTCTACTTCTCCGTCATCGATATCCAGTTCCTTGATGTCGTTCATTTCCGTAGAAAGAATTTTGAGCGGCTTTGATATGAGTGAGGACACCAGTATGGAGATGATGATTGCGATTATGATTACAATCAGCGAGATTATGAGGACCATGCGGTTGTTTTTGTAGACGATGCCCATTATGTCGTTGTCGGGGACAATCATTCCTACGTTGATGGAAAGCTCCTGGTCGAGGGGCATTGAGTCCACCTTGCAGAAATAGTTGTTTCCGTCCAGGCTGAATGAATAAATGCCGTTCGTGTTGACGCGGCCTGTGCTATTTTTGAATGCCTCCGCAATTACCGGGTCCGCCTGGTCGTCCACCTTCTTCATGCTGTAGTTGTTGCTTCCGTCTGCTCCGGGGTATACGCTTAGCAGTATGTCCAGCGGGTCTTCCGCCTTGAGAGGCTTTGCGATTATCTGGTTGTCCTGATCGTAGATGAAGAGCTTTGAATTTTCCGTTGTGGAAATGCCGCCAAGGTAGAGGGAAAGGTCGCGGATTCCTATGTCGATGCAGGCAACGCCTTCTAGTCCACCGTCGTCATTGTAGACTGGGGCCGCACATGAGAAGCCAGGCATGTTGTCCGTTGCAAAGATGTAGACGTTTGTCCATACGGCTTTCTTTTGTGTTACGGCTTTTTTGTACCATCCCCTTGTGCGCGGGTCATAGCCGGTTTCCAGGCTTTCTTCCGTTGTGGGGAATGTTGCGTTGTAGGATTTGTTTTCGTGCACGTATTTTGTAATGACTGAATCTTCCGTGCGCGTTATGTAGCGCCTTGTAAGAGTTCCGTCTGGCATTCGTCTGCCCATTATGAGGTTGCCCTGGGTGTCTCCAAAGTAGACCATTGCAAATTCCTTGTGGGTCTGCAAGAGTTCCATAAAGTAGTCAAGGGCGGCTTCGTTGTTGCTCTTAAAGTGGAAGCGGTCTTCGTTCCAGTAGTGGAAGGAAATGTTGTGTATGGCCTGGTCTGCCGGTGTGTAGTAGGCCTGTATCTTTGTGTCCACGGACTTTAGGATTTCCGTTACCAGCTTTGTGGAAACAGAATATACGGAGTCCTGGGTGCCGTGGGAGTTTATGCGGATGATTACACTCGCCGTGAGTATGAGAAGCACGGTGTTGATAAGGATGAGCGCGTCGCGGATTTTTATCTTTATGCCGCCGGGAAGGGATGTGGTTAGCCTTTCCTTTTTTTCTGTGGCTGGGTTCAGGCGCAATGTCTTTGATGCGGAAGCTGGGGCTGCCATGCTTGCGATTGAGGCTTGTGATGTTTCGTAATGGACCTTTACCGACTGGATGTCTGCACTAAAGTCTGGCAGTGCGGGATTTTGTGCATTTGCGTCTGAAATTTGAGCCGCTTCTTCCGGAGAGAATATTTCTCCTGCGGTGGCGGCTGCAATGCGCATCTTTGTCTTTGCGTTGCGCTCCTCCTCGCTTTCCCTTCCTGCAACCAAGGCTGTGGTGGCAATGTTGACGTATACGATGAGAAGGGTACGCATGGGGTCAATCAGAGAGTCGATTGCCATGAAGACCACGAGGATTGATTCAACAGGGAGGCCGAGCGGGTCAAGGATAAGGGAAATCATTGGCAGCGTAAGGAGGCCTGATGCACCCGCGGTTGCTGTACCCGCAAGCAGTGAGCCAACCACGATAAGGAGCATGGCGGTAAGCGAGAGGGATGCGTCATATATCTGCGAGACAAAGCATGCTGCCAGCGCAAAGTACATTATGTTTCCAAAGCGCAGGATTGTAACGCCGAGGGGGAAGACAAGGTCAACGGTGTTTTCGCTTAGCCTAAGGTTCTTTAGGGCGGTTACTGAGGAGGGAAGGGATGCAAAGCTGTTGCGGGTTGCAAAGCAGATTATTACCGGATCCATCAGAGTTTTTAAAACCTTTAGAGGGTTCTTTATGCCAGACCTTATCCATATGATGATTGTACACACTAGCATTGCGGCAAGACCCGCCGCGTAGAAGACCACAATGAATTTTACCATGGCAAGCAGTATCTCTACGCCAACTTGGGCAATCTGCTTTCCCATGAGGAAAACAAGGCCTATGGGAAGACCGTACATGGTCCAGTTTATAAGCTTTTGGAAGGACTCTTTTAGCGACACAACGCCGTTTATGAGCCGCGCGGATGATGATTCGCTCAAAAAGCCTATTGCCACACCGAATATAATGCTAAAGAAGACCAGCTGAAGGATTGAACCGTTGCTGAATGACTTGAAGATGTTGGAAGGAACGATGTTGGCAAAGAAGTCAACTAGCGAGGACTTGTTGGTGCTTGCATCGCTTGAAGGGTCGTAGAGGGCGATTTCGTCCTTGGTGTTGTCTGTAGAAGTCTTGATTATCTGGTCAAGGACGGCCGTTGTTGATTCGCCGAGATCTTTTCCCGGGCGGCTGAGCATTCCCGCTACGGTACCGAATACGGCCGTAGCAAGGAGCATGAGCATAAAGGCAAGCAGAATCTTTGTGATGTGGGCTCTTGCGTTTGCATCCTTCATCAGCATTGCAAGGCTTGCCACGATGGAAGTTACAAGGATGGGGATGACCGTCATCTGGAAGAGGTTTAGGTACACGTCCCCGATTATGCCCCAGGAAAGGGCCAGATTCTTTTCATAAAAGCCAAAGAGTATGCCCAGCACCACGGCCAGGAGAATGGTTATAGGATTTTTGAGGATTTTACCAATCATAGAATATTCCCCTTATTTATTTGCGTATTTTTCAAGAATCTGGTCTGCCGTCATTTTGGGCTGGCTTTCCAGGAAGATGTTCACCCAGAACAAAAGCTGGGTATTGCTGCTCTTTATTGCTATTGCAAGAGGGTCCGTAAGGTCGCGGAAGTAGATGGGCTTAAACAAGAGCGCGCTGTTGGGAACGGAGGAAAGGACTTTCTTTAGCTCTAGTTCATCGCGGTAGACGGAAAGCACCTCTCCGCGGGTAAGGGCATCTATGGCTGCTTCCCAGGTAGGGTATTCCATCAGAGTGGCATTGGGAAAATTTTCCTTGGCATAGTTTGCGTAGGATGACTTTGCAATAACGCCCATCGTGCCTATGTAGTTCCGCACAAACTGGTTTACGGAATCTTCTGAGGCGACTTTTGCCAGTTGCAAACGGTTAAAGAGAATTCCCTGCCGGAATGTCATGTAGGGGGTTGAAAATTTGACGAATTTTGAGCGGGTAAGGGTTCGGCTTAGCTTGGAAATGGCAAGATCCGCCTTTCCAGAGGAGACAAGTGGAACAAGGTCGTTGAATGTGGCTGCTTCACGCGAGATAACCAGCTTTACTCCTAGTTCATCCGCCATTTTATGCGCAAGGTCTATGTCGTAGCCTGCAAGGTTTCCAGATTTGTCCACAAAGTAAAAAGGAGCCTGATCCACCGCAGTAATTGCAACCCTCAGCTCTCCCCGGCTGATGATTTCTTCCATATCATGGCGGTTGGCCGGGCGTTCTTCGCCAGAATCCTGGGCCATGGCAAAAGTTGCAGATGCAAGCGCAAAAAAGAAAGCCATAAGTAGACCCGCAGCTGCTTTATGCGAAACTTTCATAAGGAACTCCTTGGATAAGATGAAGCCGATAAACAAAAAGCGTGGTCTAATCACGTTTCTTTCCATATCTATATTATCTTGACATAACTATAAAATCTTAACATGCAAATTTTACTTTAGCAAGAAAAGGTTTTGGGATGGGAGGTTTTAAGGTGTTTTACACATTTTAAATATTTTAGAAAAATTAGAGATTTTTACTTGACTTTTGGAGATTTTTGCCGTAATATAAAAGTAGGTAGAAACGTAAACCATAGCAAAAGTAGATTTTGAATAGTTTTTATTTATTTTAAAAAGTGTCGGCTTTTTTATTCCCGGGTGGGAAAGGAGGTTGGCATATGAAAAAGCTACTTTTGGATTTGGTCAGTTTTGTGACGGTTTTTACTCTTGCTCTTCTTATCGCGTCTTGCGGTGGTGGAGGCGGCGGCGGTGGCAGCAGTGATTTTTATGAACCTGAGCCCGAGCCTGTCTTGCAGCCCGAACCACAGCTGGAACCTGAGATTCCTGTTCAGAATGAGAATTCAATTTTGAACATGCAGGCTCCGACCTACAGCGATGCAAATCTTGGCATTACAAATACTCCGTCTGGCTCCAGCTTTGTTGCTGGTACATCCGTTACTTTTGCAGCCAATGATGGCTACGAAAGCTATGCCTGGTATGTTGACGGTGCGTCTCTTGGAACAGGAAATTCAGTTACATACACAGCTTCCGCTTCTGGTCCTCACCAGCTTATGCTCATCGTGAGGAATGGAGACAGTTACTATGGCTCTACAAAAAGCTTTACCGTTAGGGCAGCTAACTAAGGAGGTGTGTTATGAAGACATTTAAGACAAACATTTTTGACAATATTTTTAAGGCTGTTACTCTCTTGCTTTGTGCATCTTTGGTTGCCTGTTCCGGCTTGAACGGCGTTTCTGACCGTGACGACAGGGCTTCTTCAAGCAGTGGAAGTGGAAAGGCATATCTTTCTTCTATATCATTTGGAAACGGCCGCACAATCCTGCCGAACAGCAGTTTTGACCTTGCAACTTCCATTACTCGCTTTGAACTCCGCGGTACTGCCCTGGATGCAGAGGAGCCAGAGGAAGTGCTTCTTGGCACATGGGACACAAGCGATGCCGGCAGCGCATACACTCTCATGCTTGCGGCCATCAGCTCGAACACGATTGAACTTACACCAGGATCCTGGAATTTCTCTGTAACCGCATACATCCTTTCTGGCGAAAACTATGTTCCTGTTTTGCAAAAGAGCATTGAGGGACAGAACATTTCAAACGGCGGCAACAGGCTGAACTTTGGCGAGCTTTCAGAAGCAAACGGCAACGGAAGCCTTAGCGTAACTATCAACTACCCGGCAGATGCAGGTCTTTACACTGTAGAGAAGGTTACGGTTGCACTTGAGCCATTCGATGGTGCTAATTTTAGCATTTCGGAAGGTGCCCCGCTGCAGCCTTCAACCGCAGGGACCTACAAGAGCGTTACATTTGCTACAAATCCTGTAAACGGAAACTACATCGTAAAGTTCTTCTTTTACATCCGCAAGGACGACGGAACAAGTGTAAAGCAGACCTACACGGAATTGGTGCGCATTGCCACAGGACTTGAATCCAGGGCCACCCGTACCATCAATGACCTTATGTCGCTTTACTCCATTACATACACACTTAACGGTGGTAGCCGCAATGGAACTATGCAGGGAACATACAGCCCCTACGACGGAGACATCGCGCTTGCCACATCCCCCGTTGTAAGCAAGAGGGGTGCAACATTCTCCGGCTGGTACGAAACCAGTTCTTACGGCGGAAACGCTCTTTCAACAATTGCCTCTGGAACTACCGGCAACAAAACCCTCTTTGCAAAGTGGGGCTACGAGATGGATCACAATGCAAAGGTAATCTCTGCAAGGGGAGCTTCCCTTATTGTCCAGGCGGAAGGAAAGACAACCCGCATCTACTTTGATGAAGACGGCGACGGTGTTTGCGATGCAGACGAAGTCATCCTCGGAGACAACGGCCAGCCCTTTGACTTTACCGGATGGACTGTCTACGGCGGTAGCCAGGGCGGAAACTACAGCGGTGACACAAGCGTTACTGTAAACAGCGGAAACCTTAACGCAGTTTACGGCGGAAACGGAAGCGGCACTGTTGGCAACACAAGCGTAGAAATCAACGGTGGTACAATTGGCACAGTTTACGGCGGAAGCAGCACTGGTTCCGTTACAGGAGACTCTGTTGTGGACGTAAAAGGCGGCTACATACAGAATGTGTACGGAGCAGGCCAATCTGGCACAACTGGCTCTTCTACAGTAAACGTTACCGGTGGAAAGGTTGAAAACGTTGGCGGCGGTTCAAACGGTGGAACTGTCACTGGCAACGCTACAATCAATATTTCTGGCGGTGAAGTTGTTGCCGCAGCTGGAGACAGAGATCATGTAGACGGAGTATCTTCCGTAAACGTAAGCGGAAACGTTAAGATTGGCGATGCCAATTCAGAAAAGGGAATTGACATTGATACCTTTGACGGCGGAGTTGTAACTGCAACTGATGATGTTAGCGGTAACGTTGAAATTGTTACCCAAGACGGCACAAAACTCGACACAGGTTCTGTAATTGTACTTGCAGAAGATGATGTGGAAATTGCACCACACACAATCAGCGTTACAAATACAGAAACACACGAAACTGTAAGCGACATTGGAAAGGGTGCAGACGGAAACTACTCTGTTGGCCGCGGACCTTTGAGCGGAATTGTAATGAACCAGTACGGTCCAACAGACTCTGAATCTGGAAGCAACCCGTTCAACATTACAAGCACATTCAAGCCCTACACAACGGACTACTCTGGCCTTAACCTCCAGACATCCGTTAACTACATGGGTAAGATTCTTGTAACTCCAACTTGGAACAGCGATATCTTTGAGAGCATTGTATCTGCAACTCTTACCGGCACTCTGAATGCAGAGACGGACTTTACCCACCCGAATGCAGTGCGCGTAGAGAATGTCCCGATTGCAAGCGACGGTAAGTGCAAGATTTCTGTCTTCACCTATGCAAACTACTCCGAGATTGTGCTTAGGTACGTGGTGAACACAAAGGATGGCCGTGAAGTAACATACACATTCCCAATAACTGTTAGCCAGCTGGAAGGTCTTTCTGCTGATGCAACCGTAAAGGTGAACGGTACTGACTATACTACTGTAAACGGTGACTATCCAAACATGCTTGCCTTTACAATACGTAACGGTAAACTTGACTTTGTAGGCCGCGTAAACGGTGGTGACATGATGAAAACAACTTATAGCTATCAGGGCTGGAGGTATGTAATTGAAGTTGATGGAACAAGAAGGGATCTTAATCTTGTAGATAACGGTGATGGAACTGCAACAGCAACCGATAGCAGCGGTATAACTTTAACACTTGGAATTGAGATAACAATGTCCGATGACATTCCGTATCTTAAGCTTACCCATACGCTCAATCCTATGGGGCACAACGTAAAGCTTGGAGCATGGACAGATACCATGGTCGGTGGTGATGACCGTGTTCCGATTGAAACCAAGAGTTGGGGTTACTTCCTTGACGGTGCCATAAAACTTAGCCTCTACTTGCGCGACTCCCTTGGTGTAGACGACGTGGACGGCTGGTGGTATGGTCATTATAGCAGTGCCTCTAGCAAAGTCTTCTCTGCGGAAAGTGCGTACTTGACAATCGGAAACAGACTTTCAGGTACAGACTCTGGTGCTGCATTCCACTGGAGGAACATCTCCGGCAATCAGCCTGTAACAAAGACAATCCGCATGAGCCTTAGTGACCATGTAGATTAAGCAACTTTAGCGGGAGGGACGGAATACCCGGCTGCCATTGTGGTGGCCGGGCTTTTTTTGCAATGGCGGCGGAATGGCAGCCAGAAAAATATGCAAATTTAGAGATTTTTGTCATTTTCTAATGATTTTTTTTGATATTTTGGAGATTTTACTTGATTTTTTTGGCTTTCTATGCCGTAATATAGTTAGGAGCTAAACAAAATACGGCAATGGCAATGCAATAAAATTTATTGGTTTAGTAACTTTTATTAAAAAAAGTCGACTTTTAATTCCTGGGTGGGAATAGGAGGTTTGCATGAAAAAGCTACCAGTTTTTATTGAGTTGTTGTTGGTTTTGGCACTTTCTCTTATTGTCGCATCTTGTGGTGGCGGCGGCGGAGGTGGTGGTGGCAGTGATTACGAAGCTGAACCAAGTGGCGCTGCCAGTGATAGTGGCAATTCAGGAAGTGAAGTAGTTACAGCACCGTCTCTTTCATCAAATGCAGAAATATTGTTCTTTACGTTTGCACAGGCAACAAATCCTGCTGTTGCAAATGCCGTTCACGAAGACTTGCGCGGAAACCCTGCAACTGTAGAAGGTGTTGCAACAGTCACTGTAACTTATCCATTTGAATCTCTTCAGCCAGCTGATTTGACAAGCCTCAAACCGACTATTCAAGTTTCGGAAGGTGCAAGGATTTCTCCTGCTTCCAACGTAGAGCAAGATTTTACTAATCCAGTTGAATACACAGTTACAGCTCAGGATGGCACTACAAAAGTCTGGACGGTATCCGTAACAGAGAGAAGTGCCAATGCGCGTTCAATTACATACGATTTGAACGGCGGCTCTATGAATGTAGCAGCTCCCAATGTATACAACGTTGAACAGGGCGCAACTCTTCCCGGCGGTGGCAACCTGGTAAAAGACAACTATTATTTTACGGGTTGGACTGAACTACCAAATGACACCCCTATATCAAGTTTTTGGGGTGCAAACGAAAAAGACTATGACGTTTCCGTAAAGGCAAACTGGAGCCCTGCGCCTTATGTAAAAGACCACAATATATATGCAAACGGCATGAATGTTACCGTAAGGAATAGCAGCGGCAAGACGATGGCCTATTTTAGGGGTGCTAACGGCAACGAAATTGCGCTTTCTGCAATAAATGCAGCTGCTGAATATCAGGATTTGACAGGATACACGCTATATGCTGGCGGTTTGAGCAACGACAATGTTGTTTCTGCGTCTGACTGTACTATAACAATGGAAGGCGGAAGACTCACTAATATTTATGGCTACAACGGAAACGGAGCAAATATTTCTGGAAGACAAAACGTAATAATCCAGCTTAAGGGCGGAAGCGTTACAAATGATGTTGTAGGCTTTGTAAAAGATGCCGATGGCAAGCCTTCTAATGTTGCGGTAAACGTTTCCGGCAACCCAAGCGTTGGAGATAAGACAAGCCATGGTGTGTGGCTCAATTCATTATCTTCTCCGATTGTAAGCATTACAGGCAGCATAAGTTCTGCAGAGGCAGGGGCAATTACGCTTATAGCGGCCGGTTCAACACAGAACGGAACTCAGGTTGCAGAGGCAACTTCAAGCAGCTATGCTGACGCTGGAAAATTTAAGCTCTTGACCAGCAATCGTAATAGTGTTCTCCCCGTTGGCATAAGCGACTCTTATGTAGTTGTATTTGGTACTGTAAGTTTGCCAGAAGTGCCTATCTGGGGCGAGGGAGATTCGTTTACGTTGGGTGATGGTCACATCTTGGAAGGCGGAACATATTTCAGCGTATTCGTAAAGAGTCCTGACAACAATGCGTACTTCACAGTTCCTTCAACTACTTTGAAAGACGAAAATGGTGAAAATGTTGATGCTGAATTTGATATGGCTGTTCCATATTCAGAAAATGGTGCAGTAACGTATGTTGAAGGTTCAGGCTTGACTACAACAGGTCAATATCAATATATCCAATTCAAGTCAACTTCTGGAAAAATTTCTTCAAAAGCAGCAGACATATACCTTGCAGGAATCGTCTTCCATGGTAATAACGTTACTGTTGAAGTTAACTTGCAGACTGTACCTATTGATGAAATCGGCAGTCTAACATACTTTAACGGAAGCTTCTATGAGATTGTCACGCAAAAGACAACTTGGAAAAATGCATACGGTGCTGCAAAAGCACGCACCTTCAACGGTCTGCACGGCTATCTTATGAATATAACTTCTCACGTAGAGAACAAATTCATCTATGACCGTGTTTATAAGAAAAGGAACATATCACCTGCAAACGGTTGGATTGGCGGAACGGCAGCTATAAGCGAAGAGGGATATGACAAAGCTACATGGACTGAAAAATCGTTTAGAACCGACTGGGTATGGGCAGCTGGTCCGGAGGCAGGTCAAGTATTCTATACACATCGTACATGTTATACAGATTCGAATAGAAAAACAGGAGGAGGCGACTGGGTTCCGTCATCTGAAATATATTCATCATGGAATAATCAATTTGACGGTACAAAACGTGGTACAGGTGCTTCAGGAGCAGAACCAAATAATTATAACGGTACTAACGAAGCATATACCCAATATGTAGGTCAATATTACTGGAATGACCTTTCGGTTACAGACACAACCCCGGCATCATATATCATTGAATACACCGCATACGAAAATAATGCCGTTGGTCACTCAGAGGCAGCAACAAAAACCGCCCTTTCTGACAGAAAGACATACTCGCATTAACAAGCACCGTGTTCTTGATGAAAGATTCCCGCGTCGGTGCGCGAGAATGACACACATAAATCGTTTGCGCGGGAATGACATTGCTTAAATTTTGCGAATCCGGTGGGGCTATCCTGCCGGATTTTTTTTGTCTGGACAATCCGTGATTAGAGATTTTTTTGCTTTTTTTAGATTTTTTAGAGATTTTGCTTGACTTTTTGGGCATTCATGCCGTAAAATATAAATAGATAGAAACGTAAACCATATAAAAAGTAGTAAGAAGTTTATTGTAAAAAAGTGTCGGCTTTTTTGTTCCTGGGAGGGAAAGGAGGTTGGCATATGAAAAAGCTACTTTTGACTTTGGTTGAATTTTTGTCGGTTTTTACTTTTGCGCTTCTTATCGCATCTTGCGGTGGTGGAGGCGGCGGCGGTGGCAGCAGTGACTTTTATGAGCCCGAGCCAGAGCCAGTCTTGCAGCCCGAACCACAACTGGACCCTGAGGTTCCTGTTCAGAATGAGAATTCAATTTTGAACATGCAGGCTCCGACCTACAGCGATGTAAATCTTGGCATTTCTAATTCCTTGAACAGATTCAATTTTTCTGTTGGCGAAAGCGTTACGTTTACGGCCAATGCAGGCTACGAAAGCTATGCTTGGTATGTTGACGGCAACTTGCTTGGAACAGAAAATTCGTTTGCATACACAGCTTCCGGCTCTGCTCCCCATCAGCTTATGCTTATCGTGAGGAACGGAGACAATTACTTTGGTGAAACAAAGGTCTTTACCGTCAGCACGGCGGCAAACTAAGGAGGTGCGTTATGAAAAGATTCAAGACAAATATTCTGGATAAAATTTATACGGTTGCTTCTCTCTTGCTTTGTGCATCCCTCCTTGCCTGTTCCGGCTTGAACGGTGTTAGCGATTCCAAGGACGAAGACTCAACTGCTTCATCTGCCTCTTACTCTGTCGGAGGAAATGCATATCTTTCTGCGATTCAATTTGGGTCTGCGGGAAGAATGATTGCACCGGGCGGCTTCAACCTGATGACAGATATTGAAAAGTACACGCTTAACTGTGCTCAGCAGGGCGAGGGAACAGACCTTTTAACTGATGACCGTGAATGGACTGTAGACGCGGAGGGCGGACTTTCTGCCTACAGCGTGATGTTTGCAGACATAACGGAAAACAAGATTCCTCTTGTTGCAGGAACAAGCTGGCAGTTTACAATCAAGGCGTATAAATTTGCGTCTGACACAGAACCTGTCCTTGAAAAGACAGTTACTCAGGAAATTGTAAGCGGTCCCAACCCGATTAACTTTGGCTTCTTGAATGAAGCTGCTGGCAACGGTTCTTTGGAGATAACGCTTAGCTTCCCCTCTGACGCAGGTGCTACGCGCGTGGTTGCAAACCTTAAGAACTTTGAAACCGGTGCGACAGTAAGCTCTAAGACTTTTATCTTGCCGGATGACGTTTATGCTACCAACGGAATCTCTTCAAGCGTATTCTTTGATGCAAACCCGAGCCGTGGCAACTACATTGTGGACTTTACCTTTACCTTGGTGAACGGACAGACTACAACACAGGTTGTCTCTGAGTTTGTCCGCATCGCAACAGGCCTTAAGTCTTCCGGTTCTATAACCGTAAACGACTTGAATTCAGTTTACACGGTTGCCTACCACCCGAACGGTGTTAACATGCCGGCAGGGGTTTGGCCTACAACATATTCTCCTCTTGATGAAACAGTTACGCTTCCCGTTCTTGCGAAAAACGGTGCGACTTTTGGCGGTTGGTATGAAAGTTCCAACTATGGCGGAAGTACTGTTACATCCTTTGCTGGCGGTGCAAGAGGCAACAAAAACCTTTATGCAAAGTGGGTCTATGAAATGTCCGGCAACACACTTTCTGCCCGCGGTGCTCACATAATTGTTCAGGCAAGCAGCGACAAGACTTACTGCTACTTTGACGAAAACCTCAACGGAAATGCAGATGCAGACGAAGTGGTTCTCGGAAATGACGGTTTGCCTCTGGACATAAAGGGCTACAAGGTTTACGGCGGAAGCGAGAGCGGCAACTACAGCGGTGCAACTCATGTTACCGTAAAGAGCGGTGAGTTGGGTTCACTTTATGGCGGCAATGGAAGCGGCACTGTTTCCAATACGAATATAGAGATTAGGGGCGGTTCAGTCGGTTCCGTCTACGGTGGAGGCGAAAGCAGTTCTGTTAGCGGAACGGCGACAGTCTCTGTTACAAGCGGTTCTGTTGAAAACCTCTTTGGCGGCTCAGGCGAAAGCGGTTCCACAAATAAGGCTGTTGTCTCGGTAAATGGTGGTACTGTGGGCTACTTGTTTGCAGGTGCGGACACAGGTTCTGTCCAGTCTGCGGAGCTTGCAATAAGCGGCGGTACCGTGGGCTATGCTTACGCTGGCGGCAAAAACGATGCTGTAAGCGGCAACGTCACTATGGCAATAAGCGGCGGAACAGTTGCGAATGTGGACTGTGGAAAGCAGAACAACAAAGTTGGCGGAAGCTCCCTCTTGAACATAAGCGGTGCTCCACGCATCGGTAGCTCAAGCTCCAGAACTGGTGTGATTCTGGACAGCGTAACAGGCAAGAAGATTTTTGTAAGCAACATTGCTTCTGCACAGGCTGCCGCAATTACGCTCATAGCAGACCATTCAAACATAAGCGAAGGCACGGTTGTTGCAACCTTCACAGACGGTACAGCTGATGCCGGAAAGTTCAGTCTCTTGCGCGATGACACCGGCGGAACTGTTAACGTGAATGCGAACGGAAACGATATTGTTACGATTGGTAGCTTTGACCTTCCAGACCCAGCAAACGTAACGTGGACCGGCAACGACGAGTTTACCCTTGGTACAGGAAACGTAACCACAGGTGGAACAATATTCTCTGTCTTTGCTGATGGTGGATATCTTACTGTAACGGAAACTTCTTTGGCAGGTGCAAAGTTCGACATGGGCATTCCTCTTGATAGCAATTACAAGGAGAACGGATATGTTTCAACTTTGTCTACAAGCAAGAATTACCGCTACATCCAGTTTACCTCTGAAGCTGGAAGCATTTCGGCAACTAATGCAGACATTTACCTTAGTAAGATTCACTTCCACACAATTAGGGGTGCGAGCGTACGTGTGCGCATAAACCTTGAGACTGTTCCGATTGCAACAATAAATGCAGCCGGCGTAACTTACCTTGACGGTAGTTTCTACAAAGTTGTAAATGCAGAACCAGGATATACGCATAATGATGAAAAACACTGTACTTGGAGCATGGCTTATAATAACGCAAAGAAAGAGAAGTTTAATGGTCTTTCGGGCTATCTTATGACTATCACTTCTGAAGCGGAAAACAAGTTCATCTATGACCAGTTGTTCAGCAAAAAAGGAATCTCATCTGGTAATGCTGCTTCTTGGCTTGGTGCTACCCGCAGTTTGAATCAGGCCGGAAATTATGACGCAAGTTCATGGACTGTTGACAATACAAAGCTTGCAGGTGCATGGTATTGGGCATGTGGTCCTGAAGCTGGAACAATGTTCTATGATAAAGCTACTAGCAAAGAAGGTGGAAAAGCTGTTAATGGAGCCTATACAAGTTGGAACAGCGGTGAGCCTAACAGCAGCAGTACCGAATACTGTGCCCAGTACTGCGGAACTTACATCTGGAATGACTTGAGTAATGCTGGAAGTGGTAACAGTCCTTATCATGTCTACAATTACGTTGTAGAGTTCACGCCATACGAGGCAACGGCTTACGGTCCTGGCCAGAGGGCAATAAAGACTGCCCTTCACGCAGAGCGCGAGTACACCCACCACTAGGCCTTGGTCAAAGGGGTTAATGCCAGCCTTGCAATCCTTCCAACCGGGATTCTAGGCATGGCGTAAAATAAAAAATAGAACCGGCAGTTTGGGTTTGTAGCTTCCCGGCTGCCGGTTTTTTATTTTGCCCATAGCTCAAAGTTGACGAAAAGATTATAACAGTATATATTATAAGCAAACGGGGACGCAATGCAAATTAAAGCGACCGCCTCCGTAAAGCTATGTTAATAGCCCGTCCGAAGTCTGGTTCACTACAGGGCGGGCTTTTTTATGCTCTTTTCCTTATTTGATTAGGAAGGTGAGCGTGTCTATAACAAGTGCGATTATTGCAATTACGAGCATTGCTTTTTCGTATTTCGTCACAGACGGCCTCCTTCATTCACGAGAAATCGGAGGCAAGCCGCCAGTATTTGAAAAGCGTCCCCTGTTGAGTGCTATATTACAAAAAAAGTTTAAAAGTAGCATGCTTCTTTTGCCAAGCAGCCGGGGTTTTAGGGGTGCGGTCAGCAACCCCTAGGAGAAGGGGGTAGGTGAGCAACGAAGTGCGAACTAGGGGGAACTTGCAACGGAGTTTCCAGCAAGGCTTTCCCCCCAATTATGAATATCAGTTGAAAATTTATAAATTGTGGTCTATAATTTATAAAAAGGCTGGAATTGTTTAAATGGCAAAAAAAGATGAAGAAAAAGAAGAGGGTAAGACAGGCTCTTTTATTGCGCTTATTATTTGGCTTATTGCGGCAATAGCACTGTTTGCGCTTTTTGTTATAAATCAGAAAAAAATTGTCTCTAATCTTAAGTCCACGGGATTTTTTGGGCGGCTTTTTGGAAAGACACCTGCTTTTGTGGAAAATGCGGAAGTGTCGGTTCAGGAGCAGTCCGGTAAGAATGATGTTGACCCCGGCGTTGGTGTAGACATAGATTTGTCCAGCGGTCAGGGAAAGAGCGACTATTCTTACGAAAGCGGTATTCTGTCGGAAAACCAGGCTGCAAAGGATGTTCAGAATAATTCTGGGGAAACGGCGGCATTGAATTCTAAGCCGGAAAGCGGAAATAATGCTGGTGAGCAAAAGCCCCAGACCAATGAAGTTCCCCGCATGATAGACCTAAAGCTTTTCTTTATGGTAATCAACAGCGACGGTTCTGTTTCCCGCAGGGAAGTTACCCGTTCCATGAAGAAGAGCGGAGGCCCGCTTGTGGACGCAATCAATGCGCTTATAAAGGGACCTTCAGAAGAAGAAGAGGGCAAGGGCTGTGCAACGCTTGTTTCTTCGGGAACAAGGCTGCTTGGAGCCTCTGTAAAAAACGGAATTGCAACCCTTAACTTTAGCGGCGAATTTGAATTCAACCAGTGGGGAATTGAAGGCCTCCGCGGCCAGTTGCAGCAGATTGTCTACACGGCTACGGCCTTCCCAACGGTAGAAAGCGTTCAGTTCCTGGTGGACGGTGTGCAGAAAGACTACCTTGGAAGCGAGGGCGTCTGGATAGGCACCCCGCTGAACCGCAATAGTTTCTAACGCAAAATTATCGGTTCGTAGTTCGGCCCTTCGACATGGTTCGACTACGCTCACCAACCGCCCCTACATTGCAATGGGGTTCGGCCCTTCGACAAGCTCAGGGACCTCACCCACCAGTATTGGCCGTGCTGTATAAAAAAAATCTACATGTTTTTTTTGTTAAGATTGCAGAAGAAGGATATGCTTCTGTATATTGAAAAGTGTCCTCCGTGTTTTCTTTAAACAGATGTGAAAAAAGGGGTTCTTAGGCATATCGCGATACGTTGAGCGATATGGCCCCTAAGCGGTGCTGGAAAGGT
>DJYC01000098.1 GCA_002448445.1 Treponema sp. UBA6988 | reverse complement strand
TGTCTTCCCAGTAGCCGTCAAATATGTAGCTGTTTACCTTCTTGTTCTTGATTGCATCGGGGATGATTTCCTTGCCAAAGTCATTGCGCTCGTTTGCAAGCATTTCTTCCATTACATCTGCATTGAAGATGTAGATACCCATGGAAGCAAGGTATTCAAGTTTTGGATCCAGGTCACCACGGGACTTTTCAGGAATCTTCCAGTTGTCAATGTTGAGGTCCTTTGCGGGTTTTTCCATAAAGGCTGTGATTTTGTTTGAATCGTCAACGCGCATGATGCCAAAGCCAGATGCGTCTTCGCGGTTTACGGCCTTTGCTGCAATCGTAATGTCTGCACCGGAAGCAATGTGTTCGTTCATAAAGGCCTTAAGGTCCATGCGGTAAAGCTGGTCACCGGAAAGGATTATGTAGTGGGTTGGCTTTTGAACGCGGAAGTGGGCAAGGTTCTTGCGTACTGCGTCTGCCGTTCCCTCATACCAGCCAGAATGTTCAAGCGTCTGTTCTGCCGCAAGAATTTCAACAAAACCGTGGCTAAAACGGTCAAAGTTGTATGAATTGATGATGTGAAGGTGAAGTGATGCCGAGTTGAACTGGGTAAGCAGGTAAATCTTTTTGTATCCGCTGTTGATACAGTTTGAAATCGGAATGTCTACGATTCTATATTTTCCGCCGAATGGAACGGCTGGCTTTGAACGCTCTTTAGTAAGCGGGTAGAGTCTTGTTCCTTTTCCTCCGCCCAAAATGATAGAAAGAACCCTGGGTTCCTGAATTTGTTGCTTTGCCATAATTATTATTCCTCCAAAACTTATAAATAATATTATAAGCCCGCTTTGCCATAAATGCAACAAAAAAAAACTTAATGGGTATTGGGTTTGCAAGAGGATTTTTTTTAGCCTATTTTCTTTTCGCCTTCATTTGTTTGGATAAAGTCACGCTCCAAAAGGCTTCTGTATTCTTCTTCCGTGATTGGCTTTGCGTAGTAGTAGCCCTGGGCAATGTCGCAGCCCATGTCGCGAAGAAGCTTTGCCTGGTTCTGGGTTTCAACGCCTTCTGCTACGGTCTTCATGTTCAGCTTCTTTGACATCTCTATTACAGAGGAAATGATTGTTGTTTCCTTTGAGTCTTCCGGCACGTTGCTAAGGAATTCCTTGTCCAACTTTAGAACGTCTGCCGGAATGTCCTTTAGCAGGTTTAGCGACGAGTAGCCAGAACCAAAGTCGTCCACGGAGATTGAATAGCCTGCGTTCTTTATCTGGTTCATAACGTTAATTAGACGCTTCTGGTTGTCGAACATTATGCTTTCTGTAAGCTCCACTTCTATGTGGTTGGGGCCTATGTCGTACTTGTCCTTTATGGAGCATAGTTCCTTTATCAGGTCCGGGTTGTAGAGGTGGTTCCGCGAAAGGTTAAAGGATATGGTAAGCGGGTGGGGGCAGCTTCCGTCCGCTCCGGCCTTCTTCCAGTCTGCAAGGAAGCGGCAAACAGAATCAAATACGTACATGTCTATCTTCTGGATAAAGCCGTTGCGCTCAAAAAGGGGAACAAACTTGTCCGGCGGCAAAAGGCCTTTTTCTGGATCCTTCCAGCGGATAAGGGCTTCCGCACCTATTATCTTTTCCGTCTCGAATGAATACTTGGGCTGGTAGTAAACCTTGAACTGGTTGTTTGCGAAGGCATTGTTCATGTTCAGGGTGATTTCCTTGTTCCACTCCATGTTGTCATTCATTTCTTTTGTGTATTCGATTACGCGGTGGGTGGCAAAATTCTGCCTTGCAAATTTTCGGGCCATGTTAGCCTTGTCCACCATGAGCGTTATGTCCTGTAACGGGTCGTCAATATAGTAGACGCTTGCGCTAAAGGTAAGGTCGTACTTTTCCGGCAGGTAGGGCACAAGCTTTTTGCTAACATCCGTAAGGTTAAAGACATGGTCCTCTATAAAAATGAATTCCGTTCGCTTTGCAAAGAAGATAAAGTTGTCGGCATTGTAGCGGCAAACAATTTCGTCCTTGTACTTGTTCTGCATAAAATGGTTGCTAAGCTCAATAAGGATAAGGTTTCCCTGCGAATAGCCAAAGCTGTCGTTTACGAATTTAAAGTCGTTTATGTCAAGCGAAATAAGCATGTATTCATTAGGTTCAGCGTGCTTTAAAACCTTTCTAACATCATGCTTGAATTTTGTCGGCGTGGGCATTCCCGTAAGTTCATCGTATTCAATCACGTGAATCTTGCGCCTTATTACAAGCGTAATCAGGATTACCGTTATGATTCCCGCTATTACGAGCAGGAAGAATATGTAAAGGAACGTTTTCCTTAGGAATACCGTGGTGTTTTCGTGCTCAAGGTTGTAGTATTTTTGAGACGTAAGGTTTTCGTATATTATGCGGCCCTTTTCCCCCGGCGTTATAAGCGAAAATGCCTTGTCCAGTATGGAAGCAAGAAGGGCAGCGTCATCCCTAAGGGCATAGCGGTGGGTGTACGTTGACTCAAGCTGCTTTTTGTAGAAATTTGGCGCGCCAAAGTAGGAGTCACAGTCAAATCTGTTTACAAGGGCATAGTCGCACTTTTTCTTTTCCAAAGCCCTAAAGACTTCCTGTACGTCACCGTAAAATTCAAATCCGTATTCCTCCACCGGAAGTTCTCTTCGTATTTTGTCCACCCCCGCATCCGCAATGCCGGAAACTGCCACTGTTGGCCGATTTGACTCTATTTTCTGCTCTCTGGAAACAAGGAAGTAGTTTACGCTGTAGACGGAACCCGTAAAGATGAATTTTTTCTTTTCTTCTATTGAATCCGTATAGCCTGACAGTATGTCTATGCTTGAGTTTTCCAGAAGCGAAAGGCCTTCATCCGTGCTTTTTATAGGAACAAATTGTAGCTTTAGGCCCGTTTTTTCAGCCGCGCACTTGAGCAGGGCAGCGTTTATCCCCTGAATCTGGGGGTAGCCGTTTATTTCAGATTGATACTCAAAAGGCGGCCTGGAGGGGCTAAATGAAACGTTAAGGATTGGATGCTGCTTTATAAAGTTGATTTCTTCGTCGGTAAAAAGAGCTTCCTTTTCTTCACTAAAAGCTTCGTTCAGAGTGTTCTGGGCCGGCAAAAAGGAATTGTGAATAAATACTGAAAATAATATTAAAAAAATAAAGCGAAAGTTCTTTCTTGCGGTATTTTTTAACGGAAAATCCACTGGGCTAATCCTTAATATTATTTTCATTCATTATAGAACATCTTTGAAAGTAAAACAAGCCGTAAAAAACTTAATTATGTAAAAACTTATCTTAAAAAAACTGAAAAAGGGCCTCTTTGCGGAAGAAAATTCTTTGCTTTGCTGCAAACACTTTGCTAAATACTTTTTAATCTTTGCCGATACTTATAAAGAGGTGCGAAATGATTAGAGGATGGTATATCGGTGCAAGCGGCATGAATGCCCAGCAGGCAAGGCTTGACACTATTTCTAACAACTTGGCCAACGTAGACACTACCGGCTTTAAAAAGGAAATTCCTGTTAGCAAGGCGTTCAGCGACCTTCTTTTGCGCAGGTCACAGGCAGACGGAGTTTACGAGACACCTTTCGGCTCCGCAGACAGCGCTCCTATTATAGGAAAGTTAGGCCTTGGTGTAGAGACAAACGAGCTTTACACAGACTTTAGCCAGGGTTCTTTCAAGTCAACGGACACACACACGGACTTTGCCCTTGGCGGCAAGGGATTCTTTGTTGTTCAGACACCGGACGGCGAGCGCTTTACCCGCAACGGCAACTTCCACCTCGGCAAGGAAGGCATTCTCCTTACAAAAGAAGGCTACCCGGTTCTTGGCGAAAACGGACCAATTTCTGTTCCGGACGACAAATTCATCGTTAACCAGGACGGAATGGTATACACAAAGCAGGACAACACACTTGTTGACCGCATGAAGATTGTCCGCTTTGACAACGAGCGCTACCTTAAGAAGCAGGGCTCTTCCCTCTGGAACACAAACGACATTGCCGGAAACTATACAATTGCAGAGGGCAACAACCGCCCTCGTGTCCTCCAGGGCTATACAGAAACCAGCAACGTGAACGTTGTAAACGAAATGGTTCAGATGATAGAAGTGAACCGCGCCTACGAGGCAAACCAGAAGACCGTCCAGACACAGGACGACATGATGGACACCCTCTGGAGCAAGGTAGTAACGGTAAACCGCTAATAAATGATGGCGGCATAGATTCAATTTTGATTTTATAGAGTAAACGGAGCAAGTTATGGTAAGAAGTTTATGGAATGCAGCAACCGGCATGAACGGTCAGCAGACAAATATCGACACAATCTCCAACAACCTTTCAAACGTAAATACCACGGGCTTCAAGCAGCACCGCGCTGAATTTGAAGACCTTTTGTACCAGAACGTAAAGAAGGCAGGAACTCCAGCAACAGAAGACACTGTTACTCCGGTAGGCCTTCAGATGGGTTCCGGCGTTAAAGTTGGCGCAACCCAGCGCATCATGAGCCAGGGTTCCCTCCAGGCTACAGGCGTTGACACAGACGTTGCAATTGTTGGCGACGGCTTTTTCCGCGTTCAGCAGTACGACGGAAGCTGGGCCTACACACGCGACGGTTCCTTCAAGGTAGACTCAACAGGCCAGCTTGTTACGGCAAACGGCCTCCGTGTAATTCCAGAAATCATCCTTCCAGAAGGATTCAGGATTGAGACACTTGCAATTTCCGACATGGGACGCGTTAACGTAAAGGTAAACGGCAACGTAGACCCAATCGAAGTAGGCCAGCTTGAACTTTACCGCTTCCCCAACGCAGTCGGTCTTGAAAACCTTGGCGACAACCTCTACAAGGTAACAAACGCCTCTGGCGACCCAATTGCAAACCGCCCGGGTGTAGACGGAATGGGTGTTACAAAGCACAAGTTCCTCGAAATGAGCAACGTAAGCGTAGTAAACGAAATGGTACAGATGATTGTTGCCCAGAGAGCCTACGAATTCAACTCAAAGGCAATCCAGACA
>DJYC01000105.1 GCA_002448445.1 Treponema sp. UBA6988 | reverse complement strand
CGTAAACTGGTCGCGCAAAGGCTTGATTACAACGTCTTCCTCACCGATAAGGGCATCTACCATAACACCTATCTTCTTTTCCTGTGAACCAACGATTACTATGAAGCAGTATTCGCTCTCCACCGCGTCCTTGATATTAAAGAGGCGGTCAAGCCTAAGGATTGAAATAACTTCATTGCGCACATTGAGCACTTCGTAGTTATCAATCGTATTGATACTGTCACGCTTTACACGCTGGCTTTCTATAACATTTGTAATCGGGATAGAGTATACCTCTTTTCCGACACGAATCAAAAGA
Organism: Treponema sp. UBA6988; assembly: GCA_002448445.1. Classification (GTDB taxonomy): domain Bacteria; phylum Spirochaetota; class Spirochaetia; order Treponematales; family Treponemataceae; genus Treponema_D. The sequence continues at coordinate 4,717 of DJYC01000105.1, read as the reverse complement.
CCCTGGATAATGGCCAAAGTGAGCGGAAGCCTGATGCTGAATTTTGAACCCTTGTGGCGCTCGCTGGTAACAGTAATGGTACCCTTGAGTTTTTCCACCATAGTCTTGACAACATCCAAGCCTACTCCGCGGCCAGAAACATTGCTTATCTTGTCGCTGGTAGAGAATCCCGGAAGGAATATAAGGTTAAAGGCATCCTGATCAGACATAACCTTGTTGGGGCTAATAAGACCCTTTTTGATTGCCTTTTCACGAACCTTTTCCACTTCTATACCCTGACCGTCGTCAATTATGTCGATTACGATGGTATTTCCTTCGTTTGCAGCCTTGAGTATAAGCTTACCAGTCTCATCCTTGCCGTGTGCCTTGCGCTCTTCAGGAGTCTCAATGCCGTGGTCAACGGAGTTGCGGACACAGTGCATGATTGGGTCAAGAAGGTCGTCTACAACAGTCTTGTCAAGTTCTGTGTCTTCACCTTCTATTACAAGGTTAACCTTACGTCCAAGATCGCGGCTCAAGTCACGAACAACGCGCGGGAAGCGGTTGAATATGGTACCGATTGGAACCATGCGGATTTTCATTACGCCTTCCTGGAGCTCGCTAGAGATGCGACCCAAGTTCTGCGTGGTTGAGCGGTATTTGCTTGCCGTAAGCTTTATGTCATTTTCAAAGGCATCGAATAGCGTGGACATGCCCTGATATATGTCGCTTATCTTCTGGCGGATTTCCTTCTGGGATGCACCTGCTTCAATCTGCTGGAGAATCTTGGGGATTTCCTCCATAATATGATGCTGCTTTTCCTTGTAGCCGGAGTTAAGTCCCTGAAGCATTACCTGCAGGTCTGCAAGGTGAAGTCCCAGCTGGTTAAAGGCAGCCTTTGTGATAACGGTTTCGCTGACCAGGTTCATCAGGTTGTCTACGCGCTTACTGTCCACACGGAGTATTGAACCGGTCTGGGCAACGCCATGGCCTGATGCCTGTTGGACAGACTTTTTTGCCTGCTGGAGGTTTGCCTGAGTTGCGGGCGCAGACGTGGAAACTTCCTCTTTTTGCTCCACAACAGCTTCTTTCTTTTCTTCTTCCACTTCCTCTTCCTTTTGCACGGGAGCAGGTGTTGCCGCGGGTGCAGGAGCCGCTTCTGCCTCCAAAGTATGAGCGTCCGCCGCAAGGGTAACGTCATCAAGGAAGGCTGTATCTTCCAGAGCAGAGCCGTCTGATTCGGTTGCAACATAGTAAACGACCTGCGGATGGAATTCATCTTCATAGAGAGCCTCAAAGTCCGGGACAGTCTTTAAAACAGTACCGCAGTTCTTGAGGGCGGCAAAAACCTGAATTCCGCCAACGCTGTTCATGGGGTTTGACTCATCAAAAGTAACGTTTACGTACCAGAGCTTACTTCCCTGGGGACAAGCCTGCTTTAGTTCATTGAATTCGTTGTCCGAAAGCGGCTTTACCGGGGGCATTCCGTTGTCCGCCGCCGGGGCTGCCTGTTTTGCAGGTGCACTATTTGCCGCTGCTGGCTTTGCTGCGCCGACCATGCCGGAGGGTACGCTCACGGATGCCTTTTTCTTGCCAGACTTCTGGGGAATAAAGGACTTAATCTTATTTACTATTTCTGAAACGTCTTCCTGGTAGACGGAACCGCTGCTTCTTGCGTCCAGCATAGCTTTTATTGTGTCCAGTGAAGAAAGAAGCGTGTCCACGATAGGCTCTGTTACCTGAACCGCATTACTGCGGAGAGCATCAAGAAGGTCTTCCACGTCGTGGCAGAAGGAAGAAAGCTCTGTCATTTCTACTGTGGCAGAACCGCCCTTTAATGTATGAGCCGCACGGAAAATTTCATCTATAGCATCATGATTTGAAGGGTCATTTTCTATAACAAGAATGTTGCTTTCCAAAGTCTCGTACTGCTGTTCTGCTTCAGAAAAGAAATCTTTGAGAAGTTCCTCGTTATTAGCGTCAAGATAATCACTCATATTATCTATTTTAACCTCTTCCAAACATAAGTCAAGTCAAAACGACTGATTTTTGCAACTTTTTTAATCTTAATTTATTATAGGGCATTATTTGAAAAAATTCCAGTTAAAAGTAAAGATTTTTTTTCAGCACAAAGGAAGGGCTTCCATAATAATGCTTTTATTCACATTTTAAAATACCGATAAATCAAGAAATGAGTGGGCTGTTGTTTTTTAGGCTCATATTTCTTTCTTGGAGTTCCTAATGAAAAAGAAGTTTATTCTATTATATTTGGCTTTATTTTTGTGTGCGGCACTTTCTGCAGTGGAACAGGCAGCTTTTAGCGGCTATCTGGGACTTTTAGGCGAAATGCCGGCAAAGAAAGAGCTTTACACCGAGGGCTTTGCGGCTGGTCAGCTTGATTTTGGCGGAAAATTCATTTTCAGGGGCGAAATTCAGCTGGAAACAGACGACCTTCTGGAGACAAGCCCGCTCAAGAAAAAGGAATCGGCAAATTCCCTGCTTAACCTGAACGAGCTTTCTGCAACATACAAGTACAACCACACGGCTTCAACACATTTTTTCAGCGCATACCTAGGCAATTTTGTTGGTGCCGGGTCTGATATTTTTTTGCAGAGGCAGTTTGGAATCCAGAGCATAGCATCCCCCCTCACAGAGACATACAAGGGGCTTGCAAGTTCCCCCTTCAATGAGCTGTATGGCGCGGGAATTGCCTACACGGTAAAGTTTGCATCCCCCCTTGCAGCTGGCATTTACCTTACGATGAACCGCGAAAACAGCACGGATGAAGAAGAAGAAAAAAAGGCACTATGGACAAGCCTGCGCTTTGCAGGTTCCTATCCCAACGTAACTTTTGACATCACTGGTGGAGTCAACCTGCCGCTTGAAAAGGAATCCAAATCAGGGGACAAGGTAATTTTCCTGGTAAGATACGTTCTTTTGGACGGCGGCGTAAACCTTCTCGTTGGAAACCGCTACACTACGTCATTTTTCCTTCAGACTGGCGTAAAAGGCATAAAGATAGACTCTGACGACCTAAGCAAAAACGACATAGACAAGGGGCTTGCCTACCTTTTGAGCGAGCTAAGGATGGTTCTTCCCGTAGCGCAGCTAAACTGCACTCTCTTTAGCATTCCCGATGAATACCTTGGCGAGATGATTTTCTTTAGGCACCAGGCGATAGAGGCGGCTGAGCATTCATTTACGGACCCCAGGACAAAAAGCGGCTCATCTTCCACGCTGGGATTTGACGCAAACCTCTTTACCGAACACCTTTACCTTGCAGACCGCCCAATGTCAGCGGGAGCACACCTTACCGTAACGGCTCCAGGCTGGGGACTTTTTGACGCCATGGAAGACATCAAGAAGAAGAAGAACGAGTTTAAGAAATGCGACAAGACATTCGTCCTTTCTCCATACATAAGTGCCCCTCTCCTCAACGGAAAGCTTACCGGCATCGCATCCTTCAACCTTACGGCCTTTAACGACAAGGACAAGGAAAAAAAGGATGCATTCCGCTTTATGCTGGGCTACAAGGCACAGCTTTAGAAGGAAGCTGACAAAAGATGAAGGTATTTATTGTATACTGCCACCCTTCTGAGGATTCACTGACAAGGAACCTAAGGGACCAATTCACAAGGGGAATAGTTGACTCCGGGAATGAATACCTTCTTTCTGACCTTTACAAAATGAATTTTAAGACAGACATGACGGAGCAGGAATATCTTAGGGACGCAAACTACAGAGACAGGCCGGAAGTTGCAGCCGACGTTCTTTCTGAGCAGGAGAAAATAAATTCATCCGATGCAATAGCCTTTATCTACCCGGTTTTTTGGACGGAAGCACCCGCAAAACTCGTGGGCTGGTTTGACAGGGTTTGGTCATACGGATTTGCCTACGGAAAAAAGACAATGAAAATGCTAGAAAAGGGCATAATCCTCTGCTCTGCGGGAAATCCTTTTGACAGGCTTGAAAAGCTTGGGCATCTTAGCAGCATGAAAAAGGTTATGTTTGGCGACAGGCTTTTTAAACGGGTAAAGCAAAGCGAATTCGTACTTTTTGACGGCACTTCAAGAGAAAAGGAATCAAGAAAGGCAAACTGGGAGCTCAATCTTAGGAAAGCATACGAAAAGGGAAAGAGCCTCTTCTCCCCTTCCCAGGAAGCATTCTCGCTGGAAGACAGGTACTTTACAGCAATATTCTCTTCCGGCACGGGGGAAGTGTCAGACGAGACCATATTCAGCTACCACCAGAAGGGAAATGTAATTTGGGCAGAATATTCTGGCGGAAGCGTTATAAAGGGCTTTCTTTTGGGAAAAATTGACGGGGACAAAAAGCTGCACTTTGACTACCGCCACATCAACACAACAGGGGAATCAAAATCCGGTTCTTGCAATTCGGAGCCTCGCTACGAAAACGGCAGACTAAGATTCTACGAAAAGTGGAAATGGAGTGACGGCGGAGAAGGCACATCCGTTATAGAAGAAATTTGACCCATGGCGACGGGCAGATATTTTTAAGGATGACCACATAAGAGCCATTGCATTCCCAATCATTACGACCGGGAATGAACTTGAATGCGGGCTGCTCATTCTACAAAGAATTTGTGACCGGGGTACTTGATTAAGAACCTACGCCCGATTGGAAGGGCCCGCGCAAGCGGGTTGCCGTAAGGCAATGGAGCCGAAAGGCGGAACCCTGGAAAGCGGGTAAAAATTGCCTCCTTGCAATTTTTACCCGC
>DJYC01000060.1:11492-46752 GCA_002448445.1 Treponema sp. UBA6988 | reverse complement strand
CTTTCCCGGCACGGCTTAGGGCTAGCGCCCTAAGAACCCAGTCTTGTTTATTTCCTAATATCATTAGTTGTAAAAAAATACTGAAATGTATAAAACTATTTCTTAGGGAAAAAATTTTGTATGTCTGCGGTTAGGGGCTTGGAGAGGTATTCTTTTTCTAGCCTTAGGAATGCGTCGCGGCTTATGTTTTTGGCTCCGTAGCGGGCTATGTTGTCTGTGTAGACCTGGCTGTCTATGAGTTTTCCTCCGCAGGCAAAAAAGGCTCTTGCAAAAAGAACGAATGCGCTCTTTGCGCTGTCGCTTTCTTTGGTGAACATGCTTTCGCCGCAGAAAACGCTTCCAAAAAGTTCCCCGTAAAAACCGCCGGCCAGTTCCCCATTGTGCCAGACTTCAACGCTGTGGGCAAAACCCGCCTTGTGCAGGGCGCAGTAGGCCTTTATCATCTTGGGGCCAATCCAAGTTCCGTTCTGACCTTCCCTCTTTGCATCCCTGCATCCTTCCATTACGCGCTCAAAGCATTTGTCCATTGTATAGGTGTAGGGGGTATGCTTTAGAAAGCGGTCTATGCTTTTGGGAACATGAAAATCTTCCGGCTGAATGCAAAAGCGTGGGTCCGGGTTGTACCAGATTACCGGTTCTCCTTCCGTTTCATCAAACCAAGGAAAAACGCCCTGAAGGTATGCAGAATAAAGCAGGTGCAGTGGCAGCGTTTCCGTAATTGCGCAAATACCGCTTCTGTCCTCCGGCTTTTGAAATAAAAGTGGCTCGTCGTACCAAATCTTGTCCGGGTCAAGCGTCTGCAAGTTGATGCTGCCGTCCTTGTTCACCGGAATGTGTTCACTTTCCATTCTGAATTGTCCCACCAAAACGTGTTCAATCTATCACAATTTGGTTAGAAATTCTACAGGGGGCGATTGTTCGTTGTTAGGGTGTACTCCAAAAAAATGCGTAAATACGCAAAAATTTGGAGTAAAAGTACTTGCCTTTTGACGATTTCGGGCTTATAATTCCATAAAAGTGCGTAAATACGCAAAAATTTGGAGTAAAATATGGGTGTAAGTCGTCCTCAGTATCTTAATCAGCTCATTGGCAAAATGCATAACGGCATGGTAAAAGTTGTCACGGGGCTTAGGCGATCGGGAAAGTCCTATCTTTTGTTCAATATCTTCAAAGATTATTTGCTTTCAAATGGAACAGAAGAAAATCAGGTTATAGAAATTATTCTTGATGATGACGAATTTGCATCTCTTCGGAATCCGCTCAAACTTGGAGAGTACATTAGGAATAGGGTGCAGGATTCATCCAAAAATTACTTTATTCTGATTGACGAGATTCAGTATTGCAAAGCCGTAAAAAATCCCGATTTGCCGGATGATGAAATTACTTTTTACAATGTTCTTAATGGAATCCTCCGCCGCAAGAATTGCGATTTGTATGTTACAGGCTCCAATTCCAAAATGCTTTCGAGCGACATACTTACGGAATTCCGCGGGCGCGGTGACCAGATTCGCGTGTACCCGCTTGCCTTCCGCGAATATTATGACTATGCAAAAGACCGCATTGATTTTGACGAAGCTTTTTCAGAATACGCAACTTACGGTGGCCTTCCCTATGCTGTGCTTTTGAAAACTGACAAGGAAAAATCTGCTTACCTAAAAAATCTTTTTGAAGAAGTGTATTTAAAAGACATTTTGCAGCGCAATAAAATTAGGAATGAAGATGGGCTTTCCGACCTGCTTTCGGTACTGGCATCTTCTGTAGGTTCATTCACCAACCCCACAAAAATTGAAAACACATTCAAGAGTAAGGGTGGAATTGTTTACACTTCAAAAACGATTCTGAATCATCTGAATATTTTTGCGGACTCATTTTTAATTTCACAAGCAAAGCGCTACGACATAAAAGGACGCAAGTACATCGGCGCAAATTCGAAATACTATTTTTCTGATGTGGGTTTGCAGAATGCCTTTTTGAATTTCCGGCAGATGGAAATTACTCATATCACCGAGAACATAATTTACAATGAACTCATTTCTCGCGGTTATAATGTTGATGTCGGAATTGTTGAACTGAACCAAAAAGACAATTCTGGCAAAAGCAAGCGCCTCCAGCTTGAAGTTGATTTTGTGGCTTCAATGGGAAACAAAAAGTTTTACATTCAGTCTGCCTATTCAATGCCAAGTGCAGAAAAGCGTAATCAGGAAAAGCGATCTTTCAAAAACATAGACGATTCTTTTACAAGGGTAATCATCACTAGTGAAACTGCAAAAGCACACTACGATGACGATGGGGTGTATGAAGTTCCGCTTAGGGATTTTCTTTTGGAGGAAGGTGTATTTGGAGGATTGGAGTGATTGTTTTTACTGAACTAAATATTCGTGGTGGTTGTGATGTTGATGAGGGATACAGAAATGTATGAAAAAAATACGAAGGTGGCAGATAAAAAAACTTAAAATGTGTTTTGTGACCAATAAGCACATAAGGCGATTTATGTTAAGTATAGCAGATGGTGAAATGGCTAGGGGGGTAAGCGAACTGATAAAAAGTAAAGCGAAGGTTAGCAGTTTTCTAAAATTTTTTTTGCAGTTCCGACTTTTGTGTTTTCATCAAGATTAGCTCTATTTTTGATAAACAAGTCAACTATATATTGTACAATAGGTTTCCATTCTCTTTTGTCTCTGCCAGTCCAAATAAAGTAATCTTGCACTTTCATGGAAAAAGCTACAAGCGGATTTAGCTCAAATTCATCATTATGCATAATCATTTTTGCAATATCAGGAAATTCAGTCAAAAACATAATCAACGTTTCCCAAGATTTATAGTTAATCAAATTATAAATAAAATTGTGTTTTTGCTGATACGAAGTTTCTCCAAATTGCTCAAGCGTAAAACCTTCTGCAGATGCCGTAAAATCAACCTTTGCATCAAGTTTTAGAAGCTTTCTGCAAGTATCACTGTCATTTGCTTGAGCTGCAATAACAAGCGTTGTAGAATGAACTTGATTGCCTTGTATTGCAGAAGTCTTTTTGTCTTCATCTGAACGACCATGCGGACTTGCCCAAGATGATAGTACAGCTACAAAAGCATTTATATCTTTTGTTCGAGAGATAAAATAATCAATCATCTTGTCATATTCAGAAACCTGTTCTTCATAAGTTTCCTCGTCGCCATAGCAACTGATAAAATCAAATCTTTCTTCTTCAGAGAGTTGCACTTCCCAATGCTCCATGTGATATTTTGTAAAATCAATTCCTTCTGGAAATGGGTTTTCATACAAGAAATTAGAATGTTGCTCTTCTCTTGTGAAGCCAAAAGTCTTATACATCGTGTGAGGAATGTGAATATCTTTTTGTTTACGGATAGATTCTTCAATCCCAAAAGATACAGGCTCTTTTCTCAAAATCGTATACACAAGCGGTGTCGTATAATTTGCAGAAATCCTATAATTGTCAAATTCTGAATCTGGGATTTTATCTGCAATTAACTTTACAATCTCAAAATCATAACATTCTATAGCCCACGCAAGAACAGGTATTCGCTCTCCGAATTTCAGCTCTTTTTCCCAATTTGTTCTTTCAATAAGTTGTTTTATTAACCGTTTATATCTCGCAAGTTTAATCTTTTGTTGGCGAATTAGAGAATGTGTTTTTTGCACAATCTTTTTAATTTCAAGTTCATATTCTTCAGAATCTTCTAAATAACCGTTTCTACAAATTCTATTAAATGTATCAGCAGGAAGATTTCTAATATCAGAATTGTTGCTATAGAAATGAAGTCTTAAATCTCCATAAATCCGCAAGGCTTCACAAAGAGCAGTTTTTCCGTCATAAGAAACAGCAGTAGTTTCTATTTCTGGATTTGGATATTTTAGCCAGTTCTCTGCAATGGAAAGCAATCGTTCATCAGACAAACTATGGCGAATACACAAAACAATCGGAGGACACAAATCTTTTTGTTTTGGATTGTGGTCTTGATTGAGAGTAAAAAGAGATTTTTCTGGAATAAGTTTGTTTCTGTCTTTGCCGTTCAATTTAGACAAAACTTCATAAGGGTGATTCTTTACAAATTTAGCCTTTCGTCTTCCGTCAGTTTCAATTTTTATTTTCTTCTGATTTTCAACTTCCTGCAGTTGGATTTTCTTTGCCAACTCAACATCCACAAAACATTCAACTGGAAAAAACGTATAAAAATGCTCTAGCGGTCTGAACGCTTCAAAATAGCTGTTTTTTGCAGAATCTGGAAATGCGTTTATTGCATAACCAAAATTCTTAAACATCTTTGCATCGCATTTGACAGGATTTTTTATCCCGTTTTCTTCTTTGAGTGATTTTCTCGTTGTTGTCCAATCGGCTTCGTAATAATTTGCGAATGAAAATGCCATTTCCAAAAACTCGATAAGATAATCGCCTGCAAACTGCTTGTATTCAAAAGCCGTATTAAAAAGTTCCATTGCTTTGTCAAACTCTCGATTTGTAACAGCAATATACGCTTTAAAATATGGTATAAAAAAGGCACTGCTATGAGGAGCAAATTTTGAAAGAAGTTCAACAAGTTCTTCTCTCTTTTCAAATGGAATAGGCTTTTTTTGCTTATGGCGATAAAAAATTAGAAAATATGTTGAATGAACGGCACCACATGCTAAACCGTTTGTTTTTCCGCAGAATGGGTCTCTTTCATCTTCGTCATCTTGCAAAAAAGTATCTATAATATTGCTCGCAAGAGTTCTTACTACGTCATGCGAAAATTTATTTTCACTCAAGAGAAATTTCAAGCCATTTTTGATTTCGTCAATTTTATATTTTGGAATACAAAAAACTTCTTGCAAAGCATTTTCTGTATTAGACAGCAAGAATTTTGCAATGAACAATTTTTTTAGCTCACCAGAACAAAAAGACAAAAGTTTTTCCAATTCTGTCCATTTTGGGCTTTTGTCGCTTTTTTTTGACCTTTTAATAAATAATTTGAATGGATTTGATACAGATTTATTATCCAGGTAGTCATAAAGGGCTGAAAAAGATTTGCAATTTCTTTCAGTTTTCAATCGCTCATATAAAGCGGAATATGAAAAATCAGTAAGGTACATTTTTAGGAATTCTTTTGTCTTTTCAAAATTTTCTTTTAGAGAATCATACAATGCAAAGAGAATATGAAATTTTAAAATGAAAAACACAAATTCTACAGTTTTGTTTTCTGCGACAAGAGGTATTTTTCCTCCTTCATATTCTTTTTTATTATTTTGATGAAACTGATTGATTTTGTTCAACATCTTATAAGGATTGAAATTCTGATACAAATCATAAAGGGAACCTGAAAAACCTCCGATTTCAAGACAAAGTTTATACGGAATACCATATTTCTCTTCCAAAGATTTATAGAAGTACTCCGAAAGCATTGAGATATTATTATTTCCATAAATTATGGCATAAGGTTCGTAATCTTGTATTTTTTCATGATTTTTTGTTTCTTCTGCACAAAATCTGTCCCAACTTTTTCTTAGGCTGTCAACTTCAACATTCGGCATAGAACCGTCTTGCATTTTTTGTTGAGCGATTTCATACAATGCATCGTCGCCTAAAATTTTTCTCTCAAAAAGATTTATCTGTCCAAGTGTTGGTAAACCATACTGAATATCCATAAAATCCCCCAAAATAAAAAGTGTCCGAAAAATATAAGTGCTTTTTGAGTGTTTATATTTTAACATAGAATGCATAAAAGGGAAATTGTAAAGTTTCCTTAATTTATTTTTTATCAGGAGGCCACTATGAACGGCAAAGACTACACACAGGAACAGTTGGATGATTGGGCGAATCAGCACAACCCTAACAATGACGCTTATCAGGCGAATCTTGACAATCACGCAAACCAGATGAATCCGAATAATGAGGAATACTGGCATTCGCGCGGACTTGATTACCAAAATCCAGATTTGGAAGACTAGGAGGTATCGTATGTTTTTTTCGCCGCCAACAAAAAGCGAAACTTGTTTTTCCAGAAAAGGAACACCTCTCAGCGAATATGATTCATTTGAGATGGCTCAAGCAGGTGCAGATTATGAAAACTCTAAGAACAGCGATGTCCATTTTGTCCCATATCAATGTGACCAATGTGGAAAATTCCATCTAAAACCGGAAGAGTTTTATGTACGGAAATTGAAAACCCATTGCGCCTGCACTGATAGTTGCGGAAATTACAAGGATGCATACCCAACGGAGGAACAAGCCATAAAAATGGTTGGGATCAGAAAAAAAGATGGGGTTCAACTCTCAGTGTACAGATGTCCAGAAGGAAACGGATGGCATTTGACAAGTCACGCTTGGCGCTGAAAGGCAGAAAATCAAGTTTAAGGAAATCGAAAACTACAATTTTTGGATTTCCTTATTTGTTTTCTTGAATCTGTCAAGTTTTTGCATGGCAGGTACTAGATATTTTTAAGAGGACAATTGTCCGGGTGATGGGAGAATAGAATTATGAATAAGACTGCGAGAAGAGTTTTGGTGACGATGGGGTTTTGTTCTATCGTAATTATGGGAGTACTTGGTGGGGTTAGAATTTATAGGGTTCGCGTACTTAGACAGCGGGTTGAAAAGCTTCGGGAGTTTGCCTTGCAGACTGGGGTTATGCTTAAGCCTGAAGGTGAAAGGTATGACAGTGAAATATCACGGCAAAGTATAAAAACTAAAACTGAGTCTGATATTGCTTTGGCACAGGAAGTTCTTAAAAAAGATTTGTCTGTTCGGAAAAAATTGGATGGGTGGACACTGGAAAGGGTTGGAGACAAAATTGTTTCTTCTGCAAATTTTGCAGGGGAGCATCAGTTTAAGGGGCGTTTTTATGGTAATGCATTTCGCGACTTGGATTATACTTGTTATGAGTTTAATGAGAACGGAACAAGAAAACGTATTTTTATACCTGCCGGTAAGAAGAAACTTGAAGATGCCAGAGATGCAATAAGGAACTGCATTTTGTCTTGTATAGGGCAGAAAGAGAAAGTGGATGTTGAGGTAAATCTTACGAGTGAACCAAGGGAGGTCTCTTTCGTTCAGGAGGATTTTTCGTACCTTTCCCATGCGTTTGAATGTGAAGAAAAGTGTGCAATGGAAACTCTTTTTCTTCTTCTGTTTTTCTTCCCCGCAATCATGTCATTCATTTTTTATAGGTGCAGCTTTCTTAGGGCTTTTTTTGCTGGTACCGCAATTTTTATGGTTTACTACATATTAGATCGTGATATTTATTCTATGATTTTTATGCTCTTGCTTTTTGCTGCAGGTAATGCATTCCTTTTCCGAATAAACAGCAAATATTTAACTGGATTGGTTTTACTGCTTTTAAGTATGTACTTGGGATACTTTATAATGGGGTCTCTTCCTTGGTCAGGTATGTATTCTCCTTATGAACAAACTGTCTGGAATACTGGTTATATGGATTGTGATTCAGCGTGGTTGGAACGTTTAATAAAACTTATTGTTTCTGCCATAAACATCTTTGCGTGTGCGGTACTCTTGGACTGTGTGGGCCGTTGCATGAATGAGTTAGGTCTGAATCCTGTGGTTGAAGGAAAGAAGCAGACCGTATATGTGGAGCTTTCGCCTTCTTTGACTCCTTCCTTGGGGAATATAAAGCTAATGCTTTCAAGATATGTAAATGACTTTAATTTCTTTGTTGTAAACTATGATGTTTCCATAAATAGGGAACTTAAAGAAAATGAATACAGGCTTATTAAAAATGAAAAGGTCGTCTGCTCAAAGGTCCTTAAGTCTTCTGAAATGTCAGGCATGGATTTGGATACTTTTGTGGGTGCGGTGATAATCGCAAAGCGTAGCTAGGAAAGGAGAGAAAATTGTGAAACAGTGTGACATAAGTATTTCGGATGCTTTGTGGAGCTTACCAGGGTTGTTTGAATGGGCTTTTCCCATAATAGTTTATGTCCTAGGTGCTATGGCTTTTGTAGTTGAATTTCTTATTCCCTTGATAGCATTTGGATTTGCCATACAGCAAGCTGTAGATGGTTGTCTTGAATCGATGTTTTTCTTAATCGTGGCAGGCAGTATATGTGTTGTTATACTGTATAGATTTCTTCGGTATTTTTCAAAAAAAATGAGAATTGGTAAACTCTGTCGTGTGGTTTTATTACTCAACTTGATATGCTTTGCATGTTGCATTGGCTTGGGGGGAGGCTTTTTTATAAAGGTTTTTATTATTCATATAATAAGTGAATTAATCATGGTCTTTGTTGGAATTTACAATGAACGTGATGCGATGCAGATGAATTCAGTCTATCGGGCTTCTCCAGTTTATCAGGCACCCCATTTGTCTAAAAAAACATCTGCTTTATACTTTGAGGAGCCTGTGATGCACAAAAGCAGCGAGACAGAAGCCATAAAAAAAGAAATGGATGAAATAAAAAGCTTGTTGCTTTCTTTGGAAAATCTTAAATTGGGCAAATCTGAGAATGTTTTCACATGGGATCTTAGGATAAAATCCTGTAATATTGAAGTTCAACTGTATGAAGAGGAGGTTTCTGGACTGTCAAAAAAAGAGCTTGCGCTTAGTGTAAAGAACAAGAGTTTTTCAAGGAATAAGCCCAGTGAAAAATTTTTGCGGGAGTTTACCTATCAGACACATCTTTTGAGTGGCGGTGTTTTTACTATGGAGCATGTAAATGAGCTTGTTGCAAAGCGTGATGCTTGTGCTGATTTTTCTGTTGAAGAAAAATCAATGGTAAATTTCTACAAGGCCGCAGAATGCATGTTTGAATGGAGTTGTGAGGATTATTCACTTTTTGATTGGCAAGACATAATGGAAAAGTGCGTGGAAATCCTTAATAAGGGGAGTTCAGATCGATCTGTGGAGGATATTAAGAAATCATATACTCCTGTCGTTTTTGAATTTCCCAACAAATTAAAATGTTATCTGGATAATGACTTTTTATGGACTGCGCTTATCTTTGGTCGTCTTATGAGTGAATCTGCGGATGATAAGTATGATATGCGTAAAGTTGTCTTGCTTCTTAACATACTTCTTTGTTTTAAACACTATTCTCCGGTCATTATAAAAAGCAAGGAGAAGCAAGAATTTTTTGATGCGGTTTCAAAGGTAAAAGATTCGGACTATGCCCCTTTGATGCAGTTTTTGTTCCACAAGGAATTTGATTAAATCTGCTTTTGACACGCATGCGTTTTTGCTGTATTCTTTTTGAATGGAATGCATTTCTTTTAACGATGTTTCTTTTACCTACCCCATGGTGGAGGGGGATTTGGATGCCGAGGGAAAGCAGATTGTGTCCAAGCCTGTGTTTTATCATTTTTCGGCGGAGCTTCCGGGCGGTTTTGTGAGCCTTGTGGGGCCAAATGGTTCGGGAAAGTCTACCTTTTTGCTTTTGGCTTCGGGCCGCATTGTTCCCCAGGAGGGAAAGTGCCTTTTGTTTGGAAAGGATGTGGCTTCTTTGCCTGAGGAGCAGAAGAATCTTGTGGCTTCCGTAATTTACCAGAACATGGAATTTGAAAGCAAGGAAAAGGTTTGCTCTCTTTTGGATACGGTTTTTAAGAGCGGAAACTATAAGGGTAAGGCTTGCGGGATTCATTCGGATGATTTGCTTAAGGAAGTTATTGAGCAGTTTGAGCTTGGCGGGCTTCTTGACCGCGGGTTGATGGAACTTAGCAAGGGTGAGATTCAGCGGGTGCTGCTTGCCTTTAGCATGCTTTACGGCAGCGCTTCTATTTTTATGGACGAGCCGCTTTTTGCACTTGAGCCCAGGCAGAAGGAGAGTGCCCTTTCTTACATAAAGGAATTTTCTGCAAAGACCGGGACGGCTGTTTTTATTTCCATGCACGAGCTTGAGCTTAGCAAGAAGTATGCGGAAAAGGTGATGCTTTTTTATCCCGACCGAAACATAGATTTTGGCACACCGGATGAGGTTCTTACTTCCGAGGATTTGGAGAAGGCTTACGGTGTTCCGGCTTCCATGCTTAAGCATTCGGAGGACATGACTCGGGAAGAGCTTATGCAGACGGCAGAGGCTGTTCTTGCTGTGCAGAAAACTGCTAAGTAGGTGTTTTTTTATTTTTTCTGATTTTTCTGGACCGCATTTTGTATGCTAACCCGCTTTCCAGGGTTCCGGCATTCGCCTCCATTGCTGCTGGGGTCGGCCCTTCGACTATGCTCAGGGACCTCGCCCACCAGCAACGGCTTCGCCGCCCTTCCAATCGGGGGTAGGTTTTGTTTTTCTAGAAGTCGTCCTGAATGTAAATCATTACGTCTTCGTTGGCATTTAGGCGGCGGCTAAAGTTTAGCGTAACTGTGTCGCTTGTTGCTTTTCCGACTGCATGGATTACAAATCCGTGGGGGCGGATGTCCGGGGAATATCCGTTGTTAAAAATGCAGGGGCCTGAATTGTCATAAAACAAATCGATTGCAGGCATTAGGCTTGTCTGGTCATAGGCCGTTATGTTGCCTTGCGCGTCCTTGTTGAACGAGGGCAGGTCGTGCGCTTCTGCAAATCTGTTTTGAAAAACGCAGGCTTGTATGAAGAGCTTGTAAACCTGCCGGCTAGAGTATTCCCTTCCTGTCATTTCGTGGATGGAATAAAGAACGGAGTCCATGTTTGCATAGCTGTGGTTCCTGCTCATGCTCCGAACAAATTCCGGTCCGCCGAATTCCCTTGCCAGCCATGCACCGAACGCGTATGAAGTTGCATAGGAGCAGATTGAATAATCTGAATCGCGGAATTCATCGATTCCTGAACAAAAGTAGTAGGGTTTAAAATCAGTTATTCTTGAAATCCATGGGGCTGATGAGCCGTAGCATGTTCCGAGTTGGCTGGCCATCATGTCTTCGCAGAGCATGGAGAGCATTTCGTTGTACCAGGTGTCGCTTTCTAGGCCGTAGATTGTCTTTTGCCCAAAGTGAATCATGTGCTGGAATTCGTGGAAGAGGGTGGTGAGTGCAATGTCGCTAATGGTGCTGCTTGTGTTTGAGCCGGTGCCTGATAAGTTGCAGTAGGCGGCGTCAAGATAAAAATACTTTCCTGCATTTGTGTAGGCCCTTACGTCCTGAAAGCTGTTTTTCTTGAAGTAATCTTTGCCGCCAAAGAAATAGCCTGCTATGCCGGATTTGTCTCCTGTGGCATGGTCGTTTGCAATGTCGTAAATTACTATGTTTATTAGGGAGCCTGTATCCAGGATTTTGTAAGCTTCTGACTGGTTTGAGCCGTATTGGGAGTCAAAGAGGAAGTCATATTCCTCTCCGAATATTGCACGTTCGTGGTTGTAGTGTTCTGCAAATTTGTCTGCCACGTCCTGTGCCAGGGCCGCATTGACGGTTGCCCCGCTGCATTCCGTGCCGAATGAGTCGTCCATAACCCAGACCAGGACAACGGGTGCCCCTCCGTAGTATCCGACTGCACGGAGGGTTGCGTCTTTTGCCGCATGGGAATTCATGTCCTGTGAAATATCGACGTAGATTTTTCTTGTCGGGTTTGCCATGTAGTTCTGGATGATTTGCCAGTTGTCGTATAATGAGGCATTGGGGGATGCAATTGTTGTGCGCAGGTTCAGTCCCCTTCTTGCGGCGGAACGCGATGCTCTCTTGAAGCCGGATAGTATTGTTTTTCTTAGCGCTTCGCTTTCCCGGAATGGCTTTACGACTTTTGCTGAATAGGAGGTCTGACGTGGTGACGGGGAAGCTTGGCTCGCCGCTTTTACATAGGGGGCGCTGCTGGCGGCAGATCTTGCCGCTACCTGTTCATTTGAAAAATATGTGTAGTTGCAGGAGTAGGCTCCCGGGCAGAATTCTGGGGATATTCCTGCGGCGCTGGTAACAAAGCGGGTGCTGTTCAGGGGGATTGTCTGTGAAGTTGACGGCTTGGCGTTGTTGTAGTTTGCGTAAAGAATCTTTTTTCCGTAAACGCCATACAATGTTATTGATGTTTTGTTCCCGAGCTGCTTGCAAAATTCAGAATCAGGAAGGTCGGGGCCATAGTCGATTTCGTATGCTTCTTGCTCCGAACCATCAGATGAGCTGCAGGATGTAAAGGACAGGGAAGAAAATATCCCCAAGGCAAGTGTTGCCGCAAAAACGAGGGGAATGCTTTTGTTTGCAAGGACTATTAGTGTGTTCGCTGTGTGAATAGCCATAAATCTTTTTTATAGCTTACACTATTTTTGGAAAAACGGCAAGCAGTTGCTGCTACAGGTGTTGCTACTACAGGGGCGGAAATCCTACGCCCGATTGGAAGGGTGGCGCAGCCAGACCGCCAGTAGGCGGGCCGGAGCGGTAGCGTAGCCCTGGAAAGCGGGTGGCGCATGGGCCTGTCCGCTCGGATTAGCAGGGGCATAAAATGGTAGAGAATGCAGGGTTACCGTCCAGAAAAGTGCAGGAAAAAATCAGTGGGTGAGGATGTAGTACTTGAAGTCGCGCTCGTTTAGGGGCTTGGAGTAGTAGTAGCCCTGGGCCATGTTGCAGCCTACGGACTTTAGGAGTTCCACGTGTTTTGCAGTTTCTACGCCTTCGCAGACCGTGAGTTTTCCCAAGTCGCGGACCATTTTTATCATGGAGGTGAGGACTATGCGGCTGGCCTGGGAGTATTCCGCGTGGTGGAGGAAGCGCTGGTCAAACTTGATTATGTCCACAGGGATTTCCGAGAGCATGTTGAGCGATGATGAGCCCGAGCCAAAGTCGTCCATGCTAACCTTGAAGTCTTCGCGGTGCAGGCGTTCGATGAAGTCCTTGATGAAGTCGTCGTTTGCGCCTGCAAAGCGTTCTTCTATTTCAAGCTCTATGTAGCGCTTGGGAATGCCGTATTTTGCCACAAGCGAATTGAGGTTTTCTATGAATGCCTTGAGGTTGTAGTTGAGCCGGGATATGTTCAGCGAGATCGGGACCAAGGGGACGTTTTCCATCATCAGGCGGTTCATGTACTTGAATACGGTTTCGTAGACGTAGTTGTCAAGTTTTCCAACAAGTCCGTTCTTTTCAAGTACGGGGATAAAGCGGTCCGGGGGAATGAGACCGTCCTTGCTCTTCCAGCGCACAAGGGCTTCCGCTCCGCAAATCGTCTGTTTTTCAAGGCAAGTCTTGGGCTGGTAGTAGACTACGAATTCCTCGTTCTTGAGAGCTTCCTCTATGTTGTTTTCTATGAATTCCTCGTTTTCCCTCTGAACCTTGAGGTCTTCATCGTAGACCGAGAAATTTTCCACCATGCTGTCGTGGTTGCTCTTCCTTGCATAACCCGCACGGCTGATGAGTATCTTTAGCGATTCGCTGCCGTCGCTTACGGCGTTTCCGCTTTTTATTACCAGATGGAGGTTTTCGCTCTTCCCAATCATGTCCTGCATGAGGGAAATTTCGCTTTCCATGTTGCTTAGGCAGACGGCCTCCTTTTCCTGAATCTTCTGGAAGATGTAGAAGTTGTCTGCATAGCCGCGGCCCAATACCGTGTCCTTGTTTTTTCCGAAGCACTGCATTATCTGCTTTGCTATGGAAACCAGTATCTTGTCTCCCTTTTCCGTGCCGTATATGCGGTTGATGAATGAAAAGTCGCGTACGTTTAGTTCGGTAAGGAGGAAGTTGCCCCTTTTGTAGCGCAGCATCCTGCCGGTGGCCTTTTCAAAGCCGTTGAGCGAATGGATGCGGGTAAGGTCGTCGTACTCCATCTTGTGGCGGAGTTTTGCAATGTGGTAGACGACTATTAGCAGTACGCATATTACGAAGAGGGCCAGGATTCCTGCCAGCGATGAAATCATTATGCTGCGGTTCCTCTGGCGGGAAAGCATGTCGCGGGCAAATAGGGCCTGCTGGTCGGAGAGTCTGTTGTAGTAGTTGTAGGGAAGCTGCGCAAAGGCCCTGTTTAGTATGCTTATCATGATGTTGGGGCGGTCAAGGGAGACGTAGATGCACATGGGTATTTCGTAAACGGCTCTCTGCTGCTTTTGCAGAGACTTGAATCTTCCCATCTTGAAGAGGTGGTCCAGGTAGGTGTGGTTCACTATGGCGGCACTACACTTTCCGCTGGCAAGCTCCCTAAGGCAGGCTTCAACGCTTCCCATTATGCGCGCGTCAAAGGGAAGAAAGCGCTCGCGGAAGAAGGGCACCACGTTCAGCATGTCTTGGGGAACCGCAATTGCCTGCTCAGTGTTTACACCCTGCTTGCGCTGCAGGGAAGTGGTGAATTCTTCTATTGTATGGCCGGGCGCACAGATAAGCACCGCATTTACGCTGTAGAAGGGATTCGTGCACCTGAGCAGCATTCCGCCCTGCTTGCTGTCCTGCATTACGGGCTGGGGAACTTCCGAAATTCCTGGCAAAAATTCTGTGTTGTCCGGCTTTTTTACTGAGTCAACCACGAATTCCATGCCAGAAATGGAAGCAACCTTTTTCCAGAAGTCGTTCTTTACGTTGAGCATTTCCGTAAGGTTGTCGCCAAGACTGTTTTCCAGCACGTGGACCGGGGTATGCTCCTTTATGTAAGTGATTTCCTGCTCAGAAGGGTTTTCCAGGTAGAAGGTCTGCCCTTTGTTTGGGCCTGCCATCATGGTTGCAAGGCGCAGTGGGTTTTCCCTCAGGATTTCCGCGGCACCCTTGTCAAGCTCCTTTATGATGGCCGCATTGGTGCTGGCAAAAAATACCCGGTATTCGCCAAGGTTCTGTATGATTTTCTGTTCGTCAGCGGGGAAGGAAATGGTTACTACGCAGGCTTCCACGTTGTTCTTTATGAATTCTTCCTCTATGTACCGCTCAATGGCAATGTGCGTAATCCGCAGGTTCAGGCCGTTTTTTGCGGAAAATTCCTCCAGAAGCTTCTGCTGCAGCGGTATGTCTTTGCATGTGCTGGTGTTTGCGCCCGACATTGCCTTTAGGTTTGCGCTGTTGAAGCTGTTTTCCTTGTAGCTGTCCACAAGCATTACGTGCTTGGTCAGAGAGGGAATTGTGCTGTAATAGAGCTTGGAGGAGGAATCCTGCTCGCTTACGTCAAATGCAAGGTCGAGCTGACCCTGCTTTAGGAGCTCCAGGGTTGCCTTGTTGGCTGCCGCTGCGGTGGATGCGTGGCCAAGGTCTACAAAATCGTATTCCCAGCCGCACTTTTTGGCCAGCAGGTCAAGGTATTCGGAATAGTAGAGCTTTAGCGACCTGGGGCTGTCGTTTGAAAGGAATTTATATGTCTCTACCGAGGGCACCCGCACCGTTCTTGCAGACAGAGCCACTGGGGAGAGTAATGTAAGTACCAATGCGGCGCAACGGGCAATAGCCTTGGGCGCAAAAAAATAATGCTTCACTGTTTAATTCACTTTTTAATTATATGCGGCATAAAGCCTTTTCTAACTATAATTGTAATCCCGAATTTGCATTTGGAAAAGTGGAATTTTAGAGTTTTTTACAAAATAATGAGGATTTTTTTCCTGGGGATTTTTTCCCTTGACTAAGAAACGCCAATGATTATAATGGAAAGCAGAGAAGGGACGTTGAGGCTTTTGCTTTTGCGTCCTTTTTTCTTTAAAAAAGTTTGGAGAGTGTTTTGGAGGAAAAAATGAAAAAATTTGCTGTCAATCTGCTTGCTTCCTGCGCGGCATTTGCAATGCTTGCCGTATTCTCTTCCTGCAACAAGAACAAGAACAAGAAAGAGCTTTCCGGCGGCCTTACAATCGAACAGGGCACCCTTAAAATCGGAATGGAAGTTGGGTACCCGCCCTTTGAATACTTTGACGCTGACGGAACCACCCCAATCGGGTTCGACGTCCAGCTTGGCGCAGAAATTGCCCGCCGCCTTGGACTTAAGGTTGAATACGTGGACACAGCCTGGGATGGAATCTTTGCAGGCCTTGACACAAATCGCTATGACATAATCATATCAGCAATGACCATTACAGCCGACCGCCTTGCCAACTACAACTTCTCCAAGGCATACATCGGAAACGCCCAGTCAATCATCGTGCACAAGGACTCCGACAAGGGAATCACGACACCGTCTGATTTGGAGGGTCTCAAGGTTGGCTTCCAGGCTGAAACCACCAGCGACTTCTACATGCGCAACCTCCGCGAAAGGACAGGCCTAAACTTTGAAGGCGCCGGTTACGACAAGGTTATGAATGCCTACGACGACCTCAAATTCAAGAGGATAGACGCCGTATGCTCAGACTCCCTCGTTGCCGTAAAGTACCTTACCGAGGACAACAGCGAGTTCAAGAAGGTCTGGGAAGGCGTTGCAGAGGAATTCTTCGGCGTGTGCATCAGCAAGAAGAACCCTGAGCTTTTGGAAAAGGTGAACAAGGCCATGGACGACATGATTGCAGACGGAACCCTCTCAAAGATTTACATGAACATCTTTGGCGGGGACTTGCTTTACACAATAAAAGATTCCCCATATAATAAGTAGATTATGAATGCATTAAAGAAAATACTGGGCTGGATGCCTCAGCTTTTGGCCGGTGCCAGGATTACAATTCTCCTTACTCTGTGCGCGGTTACTGCCGGCATCTTGCTGGGCATTTTTATTGCGCTAGGAAAAATGTCTAAGCGCAAGTGGATTAGGAGCATCTGTTCCGCATACACCTTCTTTTTCCGCGGTACCCCCCTTCTTATGCAGCTTTATTTTGTCTACTACGGTCTGCCGGAAATAAACCGCTCCCTTACCATAAACAACCAGTTTTTGGCTGCATTTATAGCATATTCGCTAAACAGTGCGGCCTACTGCTCGGAAATTATCCGTGCGGCAATCCAGTCAATAGACAAGGGGCAGAGCGAGGCTGCCGAAGTGCTCGGAATGAACTACTTCCAGACCATGCGCCTTGTAATTCTTCCCCAGTCAATAAAGAGGCTTGTCCCCCCGATAGGCAACGAATTCATCATGCTCCTAAAGGACGCATCCCTCGTTAGCCTTATTGCGCTTGCGGACATTACAAAGGTAACCCGCAGCATTCAGTCTTCAACAACTTCATCCCTGGTCTACATACCGGCGATGATACTCTATCTTATAATCACGGCCGTATTCACATTCTTCTTCAGAAGGCTTGAAAAACGGCACTCTGTTTATGAATAATATGGACGGTACTGGTCTTTGCCCTGCCTGTAGCCTATTTGCTAAAAACGAGGTTTAAGGCCTTTCGTCACGGGCTTTCCGGGGTTCCGCGGGTCCCTTCCCGCTCCATTGCCTCTCTCGAAGCTACGCTGCGAGTTCGGCAACGCAAGTGGTGCAAGCACCCCTTGCGCCCCTCCAATCCCGCGTAGGCTTGTACGGTAAAAACTGCCAAGAGGAGCATTTTATGTCAGAAGAAATGTCAAACGCATCGGGCGTTCAGTATATGATAAAAGCGGAAAATGTGAGAAAGAGCTTTGGCCAGCTCAAGGTTCTGGACGACGTTTCCCTTACCGTAAAGCCAAGTGAAGTGGTCTGCATAATCGGCCCCAGCGGTGCGGGAAAGTCAACCTTCCTTAGGGCAATAAACCACCTTGAGCACATTGACGGAGGCAGGGTCTTTATCGCAGGAAAGCAGGTTGCGGGAAGCGACGGCAATGGCGGCAAATTCCGCATTTCTGCAAAGGACCGCAGGAAGATTTTGCTTGACGTTGGAATGGTCTTCCAGAAGTTCAATCTTTTTCCCCACAAGACTGCGCTGGAAAACACCATGGTAGCACCAATGAGTGTTCTTAAGAAGTCAAAGGAAGAGGCAAAGGCTAAGGGTATAGAGCTCTTGAACCGCGTTGGCCTTGGAGACAAGATAAATTCCTACCCGTCAAAGCTTTCAGGCGGACAGCAGCAGCGTGTTGCAATTGCCAGAGCCCTTGCCATGGATCCAAAAATCATGCTCTTTGATGAACCTACATCTGCCCTTGACCCGGAGCTTGTTGGCGAAGTTCTTGGCGTAATGAAGCAGCTTGCCAAGGACGGCATGACCATGGTTGTTGTAACTCACGAGATGGGATTTGCCCGCGAGGTTGCAGACCGCGTAGTCTTTATGGAAAGCGGCCGCATCGTGGAAGAGGGAAGCCCCGACCAGATTTTTAACGCCCCAAAGAATGACCGCCTAAAGAAATTCCTTGGTGCGGTTCTTGAGCAGTAGTTTGGACAATAGTCGGGAATGTAAATGGGCAAGGTTAGCCTTGTGCAAAAATCAGAGCTTATTTTCTCCAACAAAAGCCTCTGGCTTTTAATATGGCCCCTGCTGGTGGAGCAGCTTTTGCAGATTACGCTTGGAATGGCGGACGTTGCAATGGTTTCTTCCATTGGCGAGGCGGCTGTGGGCGGAGTTTCCCTTGTAGACCAGATTAACATTCTTTTGACCCAGGTTTTTGCAGCCCTTGCGACTGGCGGTGCCGTAGTGTGTTCCCAGTACATAGGTGCAAAAAGAAAGGACATGGCAAATGAAAGCGCAAGGCAGCTTTTGTATACCGTAACAATCTTTTCCCTCCTTCTGCTTGTGCTGGGCCTTGTCTTTTACAGGCAGATTCTTTCGCTAGTCTTTGGAAAAATAGAAGCGGACGTAATGCAAAGCAGCAGGCTTTATTTTTTGATTACCCTCTTTGCGCTTCCTGGGATTGCCCTTTACAGCGCGGCGGCAGCTCTTTTTAGGGCACAGGGAAATTCCCGGGTAAGCATGGCAATTGCCCTTCTTGTAAACATTCTGAACATTGGCGGAAATGCGATAATGGTTTACGGCTTAAAGTGCGGGGTTGAAGGTGTTGCTGTGCCCACGCTTGTTTCAAGGACGGCCGCCGCTTTTGTTCTTCTTGCAAGGCTATACCGTGCAAAGCCAAGCAAAGAAAATGGCTCTGCTGCATTCCTTTCTATAAGGGGAATATCCCGCCTGCACATTGAGTGGTCTATCGTTGCAAAGATTCTAAAAATTGGCATTCCCAACGGAATAGAAAATTCAGCCTTCCAGATTGGAAAAATCCTTGTGCTTTCCCTCATTGCAACTTTTGGAACGGGTGCAATAGCCGCAAACGCTTCTGCAAACACCCTTGCCGCACTGGAAGTTTTGCCCGGTGCCGCTGCAGGACTTGCCCTTTTGACGGTTGTTGGACAGTGTATTGGGGCTGGAAAAAAAGACCAGGCCGTTTACTACACAAAGAAAATCATGCTCTTTACCTACGCAGGGTTCTGGGCACTAAACATACCCTTCCTCTTGTTTTCCAAACAGATACTGGGACTTTATTCGATGAGCGAAGAAACAACAATGCTTGCCTGGTACATGACCCTTGCCCACGGCATCTTTGGCATGCTTATCTGGCCCTTGTCCTTTACCCTGCCCAATAGCCTTAGGGCCGCAGGAGATGCCGCCTTTACCATGGTGGTTTCTTTTGTTAGCATGTGGACAATCCGGGTTGGCATGAGCTACGTCTTTAAGTACACGCAGATATTCGGTCTTGTTGGCTTTATGAACTGGCCGCTTTCTTTCTGCTCACTGGGAGTTTGGTTTGCCATGATTTTGGACTGGGTCTTGCGCTCCTTCGTTTTTGTGGTGCGCTTTGCAAATGGCTCTTGGAAAAACAAGCGCGTGGTGTAGAAGTAAGTCTTCGGCAAATGCCAATAATACGCCATCTTTATGAGGCAATTAGATTCTATCACTATAAGGCAATGATTTTATGTAATTTTCCATAAATTTATAATCAGGGGCGCCTTTTGTATTTGCTGGTAGCCGCAAAATCAAATTCTTGTATTTATCTTCGGTAACTTTTCGGCCATACGAAAACTTATAGCGATTTGCATTTAAAACTGTGGCAAGAAAAATATATGTATAGGGATTTCTAAAATCCTCGTTTTTAAGTAACAATATTTTTGCAGAATCTCCTACGACGCAACCGTTACGTTGAAAAGCGACAAAGCCCGCTGTTCCTGTGCGAGCAACGGTAAGGCATGGTTCGTCTGTATAAGTATAATTCATTTCCTTGCAATAATTCTTGTCAATGAATCCAAGAATTCCATTGTTGATTTCTCCACTTTGAACTGCAGGAAAATCTCCAGAGAATTCTTCTAATTCTTCTTTTGTAATACCTTTTCCGTTTTGAATCATGAAAATATCAGAAACCTTAAAGAACTTCCAATTTTCAGGACTAAGTTTAGGTGTTGATGGAATGCTAGACAATTTGACTGATAAATCTGTAGAACCAATTAATACTTCATAGGAGAAAAAAGTTCGTAGCGTTTTTTCAAAATCACTTTTAACTAATTTTTCATAATCAGTATTCATGTAAGCTTCACAGAGCCATTCATCATTCCAATTTATACATGCGCGAGCAGTAAAACCATCCTTTACATCTCTGTCTCGATACAGTTTTAGCCATTGTTTTTCTATGGAACACCAACGAGAAAAGAAATCTATACGTCCAAATTTATGTTTTTTTACAAATCCGTCATCTTTGTAATAACCGAAGAAAGTTTCTTGTGTACTGTCATGCGGTGTATGAGCTTCCCAAACCATGACGCAGACATTTGTTCCTGTAGGATAGAAAATATCGTCCGGCATACTGAAAACAGCTTTTAGTGTATGCTTCTTAAAAAGCCGCTCCCGAGTTATCTTAAACTTTGTGCCAATTGCACAACTCATAGGGACGACAACGCATCCGGTGCCGCCTGGAACAAGAATATCAAGCAGGTGTTCTGTAAACTCCAGTTCTTCCTTATCATCTTGCGAGTAAGGAGGATTTATCAGGCCGATATTAATGTTCTTCGCTTTGAGCTCTTTTGTTATTTGTTCGTTGAAACAATCGCCTTTGTAAATGTTTGATTTTCCGTCTTTTCTGATAATCATATTTGCGATTGCAAGCGTATAAAGACCGTCGTCAAATTCAACGCCATATAATCCTTCTTGTCTGATTTTTTCAATTTCCTGGTGATTTGCATTTTTGAACATTCGATTCATTGCAGTAACAAGAAATGAAGCCGAGCCACAGCAAATATCAACAACACGGCTATTTTTGTTTACGCCTGCTAAATCACACATAAATTCCGTAAGGTGCTGCGGAGTAAGTACAATTCCTAATCCACTTCCATCCCCGCCGGAATACTTGATGAACTCATGATAAAAAACTCCTAGTGCGTCAAGCGTCGAATCCGCATAGTTCATCATCGGCTTTATTTTCATTTCAAGCTGTTCGATGTACCAAGTAATTGATTTTTTATGTCCGAGAGGGATTTCTGCAAACTTTGTATTATCCTGTAATGTTTTGAAAACTTGCTTTATGTAATCAATTCTGCTGTTTTTTATGTTGCTTTCGATTAGAACATTTTCTATGGCGGTCTGGATGTTTTGAATAACAAGTTTAAAAGAAGTAAGAGCAGAATAGGACTTACAAAAATCATCGTTATTTAATGCAATTAATATTCCTGCAATAAAAATAGGTTTATGTGCTTCTGTAACTTTTATCTCTCGAAGGGCATCATGCATTATAATTGCCGTTTCGCGAATTTCATCAAGAGAATAATTTTTTTGAAGCCGATTTCCTTTTATTAGTTCTATGTAATTTTTTGGCTCTAATATAATATCTCTTGCTTTTAAAAGCTCCTGAAAACTAGGCAGACCTTTTTGCCAATAAAAAGTACTTACTTTTATATTATCTTTTTTTATGCCACTTATAGCAACAGCAATTACATTGTATTCCTCTTTTAGATATTTTGCATAATATATAACCCCGTCAACTGCAAAATCTTTAGGATGTGCATAATTCTCTGATTCATGATTCTTAATTGACTTTTTACATTCGATTACAATTATAGTTGAAGTATCATCATTAAATGTGATAACGTATTCTGGCTTTGCTTTGCCATTCCCTCCAAGTGAAAAATCAGGAAGCAGACATACCTTCGGTTTCCCACCGGCTTTCTTTAGCAAGTTTTCAATTTTATCTACACCTTCAACATCTCCTTGTGGAAAAACAAATCCAAAAGGATTTTTCCCTATTGTACATTTCATTTCACTAAGAGTAAGACTTTCTGTGTATTGTTCAATTGGCATAGAACTACCTCCATATGATAATATCATAAAGTTTTTGTTTATTAAAGGCTTAATGTCTCTTTAGTACTAATAAATGGCTCGGCCTCCACGGCGCTGCTTGTGGTCATGAAGCCTGGTTGGGATCTGAGGTGCCCGCCAGAGAAAGGGTTTGGAACTCACTGGAGCAATGGTTGTGTAGGAAAGTGATGGATTTTCTTGGGTCGTACGCCGCCATGGAGCCCCGACAGTACCGCGCAAGCGGTATGAGCGTTAGCGAAGGGCGGATTGCGCAACGAGCAGGAATGTGCGAAGTTTCAAGCGACGGCGGTGACGCAAACAGACGTTCGGTCGGATTAGCCAAAGAACAAAATGGTAGAGCAATCAGGACTTCGTCCTAAAAAGCACTGCTCCAAAAAAAACTAAAGGCGCTCCATGATTTTTGCACAGGCATTTATTCCGTCCATTGCAGAGCTTACGATTCCGCCTGAATAGCCTGAGCCTTCGCCTGCGGGATAGAGTTTTTTTAGCGCGCAACATTCGTAGCTTTCCCTGTCGCGGAGGATTCTTACCGGGGTGCTGGTGCGGGTTTCCGGGGCTATAAGAAGTGCCTCGCCGCAGATAAAGCCCTTCATCTTTTTGTTGAATTCTTTGAAGGCCTTTTCCATTCTCCTTGCAATTTGGGCGGGGAGCCATTGGTCAAGCCTGCTTGAAGTTATACCTGGAAAGTAGGATGTTTTGGGAAGCTTTTCCTGTGGACTTTTTTTGTGGGAAAGAAAATCCTCCAAAAGCTGGGCCGGTGCCTTTTGACCTTCCATGGAATTTTCTTTTTCTGTGGAATTTTCACCGCTGATGGGGTATCCACCGCTGCCTGTGTTTGCCTGAAGGAAGGCTTCGCGTTCTATGGAGCTTCTAAAGTAGAGGCCTGCGAGGGCAGAACAGCCGTTTTTCTTTGCCATTTCCTTGAATTTTTCCGGTATGTCTTCTGGCCTTGTTTCTACTACGACCGCGGAATTTGACCAGTTGCTGTTGCGCTTTGCGGCGGACATTCCGTTTACTACGATTGTGCCGCTTTCCGTTGCGCTTGGAACTACAAATCCGCCCGGGCACATGCAGAATGTGTATACACCGCGCTCATCTTCCTTGCCGTAGCTTGCAGCGTTGCCAGTTTTGGAACTGCCAGTCTGCTGGCTTGTAAGCGAGTATTCCGCTGCGTTTGGCATTTTGCGTCCGTGGAACTGGATTGCGTCTATTGTTGCCCTGGGGTGTTCAATGCGCACTCCTGCCGCAAATGTTTTTGCCTCTAGTGCCTGGGGGGCTGTCTTTGCCAAAAGTTCGTATATGTCGCCTGCTGAATGCCCTGTTGCAAGAAGCACTGCGTCTGCAAAAAAGTCTTTTTCTTCTCCGCTTTTTGTGTTCACGGTTTTAATTCCGTCCACTGAATTTTTTCCGCTTGTAATAAAGCCCGTGCACCTTGTGTTAAAGTGGAACTCGCCGCCAAGTTCAATTATTTTTGCCCGCATGGCATTTATGATGTAGGGAAGCTTGTCTGTTCCAATGTGGGGGTGGGCATCGGTAAGGATAGAAGCGTCTGCTCCAAAGTGGTTAAAAATACGCAGCACCTGTCCCACGTTTCCGCGTTTGTTGCTTCTGGTAAAAAGCTTTCCGTCGCTAAAGGTTCCAGCCCCGCCTTCGCCAAAGCAGTAGTTTGAGTCTGAATCCAAAAGTCCACGGGTGCTTATCTTTGCAATGTCCACCTTTCTTGTTTTTGTGTCCGAACCCCGCTCTATGATTATTGGTTTTATGCCGCCTTCAAGAAGTTTTAGCGCGCCAAACAATCCTGCTGGACCTGAGCCAACTACAAGAACGCTTTTGCATTTGCTTCCTTTTACGCTCTTCCACTGGGGCAGCAGGTCTTCTTGGGATGGGGCTTTCTCTCCAATGTAGACGTCGTAGCGCATTACGAATTTTGCTTTTCCGTGCCTGGCATCTAGTGATTTCTTGGAAAAGACGAAGCTTATGTTTTCTTCTGCGGTGGTGCCTGCTGGCAAACTGAATGCCGTTTTTGCAACAGCGGTGTCTGTTTGCAAATAGAATGTCTCTTTTTCACCGTGGGTGCCTGTTTGCAAAGAGGACGCCTCTTTTTCACCGTGGGCGCATGTTTGCAAAGAGGATGCCGCTTTTTCACCGTGGATGCCAGTTTGCAAAGAGGACGCTGCTTTTTCACCGGGAGCGCGTGTTTGCAAAACGGACGCTGCTTTTTCACCGGGGGCATTTGTTTGCAACCCGGACGCCGCTTTTTCACCAGGGATGCCAGTTTGCAAAGAGAATGCCGCTTTTTCACCAGGGATGCCAGTTTGCAAAGAGAATGTCTCTTTTTCACCGAGGGCATTTGTTTGCAAACCGGACGCTGCTTTTTCACCGTGGGTGCCTGTTTGCAAACCAGACGCTGCTTTTTCACCGGGGGCGTTTGTTTGCAGACCAGATGCCGCTTTTTCACCGAGGGCATTTGTTTGCAAACCTGACGTTGTTTTTTCACCGTGGGTGCCAGTTTGCAAAGAGAATGTCTCTTTTTCACCGAGGGCATTTGTTTGCAAACCGGACGCTGCTTTTTCACCAGGGATGCCTGTTTGCAAACCGGATGCCGCTTTTTCACCGGGTGCCTTTGTTTGCAAAGAAGCCAACGCCTTCCCGCCAAGCGCGTCCTTTATTGCAGAAGCCAATGCCTTTGACCCCAGCGCCTTCTTTTCAAGCGCCTTGATAAGTTCATTCTGAATAAAGGACTGGTCCTTTTCCCTCTCCGGTAAAATCGTTATGCAAACCTGTTCAATCATAGCTAGCCGTTTACTCTCTTTAAAATGATGCAGCCGTTGTGACCGCCAAAGCCAAGCGAAGCAGATGCCGCCGCCACAACTTCCGCCTTAACCCCTTCGTTGGCAGTGTAGTCCAAATCGCATCCGCCCTCAAAGTCCTGATTTTCAAGATTGATTGTAGGTGGAATAAAACTTTCGTTAAGTGCCTTAATGCAAAAAAGTGCCTCTATTGCCCCCGCCGCCCCAACCAAGTGGCCAGTCATACTTTTGGTAGAAGAAATGTGCAGTTTTTTTGCGTGCTGGCCAAAAGCAATCTTTATCATGTTGCTTTCGCTAGAATCATTTGCCCTGGTAGAAGTTCCGTGCGCGTTGTAGTATTGAATGTCCTTAGCGTCCATGCCCGCATCTTCAAGCGCCTCTTTTACAGCCCGTGCCGCACCGCTTCCGTCATTTAGCGGAGCCGTAATGTGGTAGGCATCGCAGCTGGAACCAAAGCCCGCAACTTCCGCATAAATTTTTGCCCCCCGCGCCTTTGCATGCTCGTATTCTTCCATAACAAACATTGCAGACCCTTCGGAAAGCACAAAACCGCAGCGGTCCCTGTCAAAAGGCCTGCTTGCTTTTTCTGGAGACTCGTTGAATTTGCTTGCCAGTGCCTGTAGAGAAGAAAAACTTGCCATGCAAAATTCAGTGATTGCAGCATCGGTGCCGCCAGAAATGCAAACGTCGCACCTGCCAGCACGAATTAAATCTGCCGCAAGACCAAGCGCATCTGTTCCAGAAGCACAAGCAGTTCCCAAAGTCCAGGAAAAGCCGTTCAGACCGTAGTAAATGCTTATGTTTGCTGCCGCCTCGTTAGAAATCATCATGGGGGTTATAAGGGGTGGCATTCGTGAAGGGCCAAAGCTTGGATCATCAAGTTTCCTAAAACCGTCTGTCGTTGCATCCATCCCGCCAAGGCAGCAGCCAACAAGAATCCCGCACTTTTCACTTTTAAGCTCTTCAGCGGAAAATGCAGAATCCTTAATCGCCTGTGCCGTAGCCGCAAGACAGAACTTGGAAAAACGGGCCATCTTTCGCGTTGCCTTGGAGGGAATGCCGTAGTCTTCCATGCAAAAATTCTTAACTTCCCCGGCAATCTTTACGTCCAGCCGCTCAGGGTTAAAAAGCGTAACAGGACCTATGCCGCTCTTGCCATTTTTAACGCTCTCCCACGCTTGGTCAGCATTGTTGCCAACCGGTGAAACGCACCCCATTCCTGTGATAACCACACGGCGTCTGGCCATTTATTCCTCCGCAAAATTCGCAAAAGATGACTTGTGTATTCGGCTATAAAATTTGCTACCTAATCTTAAAGAAGATACCCAGCACGAAAACAGTAATCAAAATCTGTATGATAAGGAATTTAAGCAGAACCTGTGTCGGCGACCATCCATGGTTTTTGCGCATGTGGTCATGCAAAGGAAAGCGGATTG
This sequence comes from Treponema sp. UBA6988, assembly GCA_002448445.1. Taxonomy (GTDB): domain Bacteria; phylum Spirochaetota; class Spirochaetia; order Treponematales; family Treponemataceae; genus Treponema_D. The sequence goes on along the minus strand of DJYC01000060.1, from coordinate 20,544 downwards.
ATTCCAGAATGCTTATGTGGCAGAACCTCTTTAGCGCAACCTTCAAAAGTCCCATTCCGCCGTTTATAAGAATAATGGAAGAAGTTGCAAGAATAATCAGTGGGTTGCCGCTTATCATAACGCAAATGCCCATGTAAAAGCCAAGTGCGCGTGAACCAGCATCGCCCATCAGAACGGAAGAAGGAAATGCATTGTGCCACAGGTAGCCCATAAGAACGCCTGTAAGACAGAAAGTAATCACAGCCCAGCTTGCACCGTCCTCCAGATTTGGAACAAGAAGGTATGCCGCTATGTCCTTGTGGCCAAGAATCACGTAAAAAATCATACCCATAACAATAAGGGCCAAAAGAACAAGTGTGGAACTTAAACCGTCCACGCCGTCCGTACAGTTTGTAGTGTTAACGCTGGTCCAAAGCATTACGGTAGAAATTGCAATGTAAAGCCACAGTGGAATGCGGATTGTGTGGCTTATAAAAGGCAGCCAGAAGTAGAGGTTTCCGTCTGCCGTATTCTTGGAAAGACAAAAAGCAAGAAGAACCGAAGCAGAAACGCATAAAATCAAATCAAGAAGGGCCTTTATGTATTCGCCCCAACCCTTTGTGCTGCGGTCATCAAGAAAACCGGTAAGCATCATAAGCCATGTAAGGACAAGAATTCCAATCTGCAGCCAGTCAAGCGGAGCAAAAACAAGACTAAGCAAAATAAAAATAGAAATAAAAATTACCCCTGAACCCGTGGGCTTACCCTTTGCGGCTTCCTTGGTAAGAGTAAATTCCCTACCCCTGTCGCTGGGCAAAAATTTGTAGAACTTAGGCAAAAGCCTGAAGGTAACAAGAAAACCAATGTAAAGCGCAAGCACAATAAGCACTGCATAGGACTGCAAAAGCCTTGCCGGTCCCCAGTATTGCTGTAAAAATCCACCCAGATGGTAAATCATCTTAAACCCCTCGAGTTTTCATTCTTTAATTTTTCAATTCTAGCAAAAAAAACAAGTCTAGTAAAGATTTTTCAAGTGTGAAAGAAATGCAAAATCTCAAAAGGCATGATATAATAGAAGAATAAGGAGAATTTTATGGATAAGATTGAAGAACTTCAGAAATATGTGGACGAGGCTAAGAACATAGTTTTTTTTGGAGGTGCTGGGGTTTCTACGGAAAGCGGCATCCCGGACTTTAGGAGCGTGGACGGGCTCTACAACCAGAAGTGGGACTATCCGCCGGAAGAAATTCTTAGCTCTACTTTTTTTTATTCAAACCCAAAGGAATTCTACCGCTTTTACCGCGAAAAAATCCTTGTGGAGGGAATAAAGCCTAATGCGGCCCACCTTAAGCTTGCGGAACTGGAACAGAAGGGGAAGCTTTCTGCGGTAATCACCCAGAACATAGACGGTTTGCACCAGGCGGCTGGAAGCAAGAACGTTCTTGAGCTGCACGGAAGCACTCTGCGCAACCACTGCCCCAGGTGCGGTGCCTTCTACGACATTGACTACATGATTAAGCACAAGGACAGCCACGGCCTACCCATCTGCAAGACTTCTGGCTGTGAAACAGTCATAAAGCCAGACGTTGTCCTCTACGGAGAGAATCTTGACGAAGACGTTATCTCAAAAACGCTTTCTGCCCTAAGGGAAGCAGACCTCCTTATAATCGGCGGAACATCCCTTACCGTCTACCCTGCGGCTGGCTTTGTCCGCGCCTACACAGGAGACCGCCTTGTCCTGATTAACCGCGACGCAACCACATCCGACTCAATAGCAAGCCTTGTAATCCACGACAGCATAGGCAAGGTTCTTTCGCAAATACGGGCCTAGGATTGCTTTGTTAGCATGCACATCAAGAGGATTTTCTGTTTGAAAACTCTTTTGGTGTGCTTGCGGTGACTGGCGAAAGGGCAAAGTCCTTGGTATTTCTTGTTACAATCAGTTTTATTCCAGCTCTTTTTGCGCTGTATGCCTGTACAGCATCTTCAAAGTCATTCATAGGCGAAGAAAAAGCCTGTAAAATCTGCTTCTTTCCAACAGGAATGATTTTGAAATCTGAGAAGAAGTCGGAAAGATAACTTTTTTGCAGTTCAACATTAGCAAAGAATTTCTTGGACAAATAAATTATATCCGTGATTGTTGTTGTAGAAACACAAGGCGTATGCTCTTTGTAAATTAATTGCAATGCGTTCAGTGAGTCTGAATAAAATGACTCACGCTTTCCTAGTACATCAAGAATAACATTTGTGTCTATAAGAATCTTCATTTGGACATCCGTCTTTCTTCCAGCAAGGCATCTAAATCCGTGTCTTTTGGAAACAGGCCAATAACTGCATTCAGATGGTCAAGTTTTTTTTGCACGCGACGAGATACTTTCTTTTGCTTTTTTTCTGGAAGAATTTTCAATCCGGAAACAGAAGCTTCTTCTTTGTATTGTGCGGGATTTGCAAAAAAGTCTGCGTATGTTACGACAAGCATAATGACTCCTCCTTGTAATAAATATACCATATTTTTGCCGGTTCGCCAACTTTTCTCTTAACGCAAATAATCCGCAGCATCCTACGCGGGGAACTTCGTTGTAATTTACGCGGGGAACTTCGTTGTAACCTACGCCCGATTGGAAGGGTGGCGTAGTCAGACCGCCGCATGGCGGGCCGGAGCGCGTAAGGCGCGTAGCCCTGGAAAGCGGGTGACGCATGGCACGTCCGGTCGGATTAGCCAAGAAATATTCTGGTAGAGCCTAAGAAAGTACCGTCCTAAAAAACTCCGTCCATAAAAATCAAAAAAATGCCCATCTTGAAATTTTCCCTGTTTTTGCGTATTCTATGTGGATAATTAGTAACCGGGGGTTTTTTATGGGACTACGCTTATATAACACGATGGGACGCCAGATGCAGGAATTTGTGCCGATTAGGCCGGGTTTTTGCGGTTTTTACGGATGCGGGCCTACGGTTTACAATTATGCCCATATAGGAAATCTGCGTGCATACGTTTTTTTGGATACTCTTGACCGCACGCTTACATTTCTTGGCTACGACAAAAAGCACGTGATGAACATAACGGACGTTGGCCACCTTACGGGTGATGCTGATGACGGCAAGGACAAGATGCTTAAGACTGCGGAGGAAAAGCACCAGTCAGTTCTGGAAGTTGCAAAATTCTATACGGATGCCTTTCTTTCGGACATTGACGCGCTGAATATCCGCCGCCCGGACGTTATTTGCAAGGCTACCGAGCACATTCCTGAGATGATTGAGCTTATAAAGCGCATTGAAGCCAACGGCCACACCTACATGGCTGGTGGAAACCTTTACTATGACGTTTCTACTTACCCGGACTACGGTAAGCTTGCCGGAATTGACATAAACGACCTTAAGGCAGGTGCCCGCATAGAGGTTGACCCAAACAAGCGCAGCCCCTACGACTTTGTGCTTTGGTTTACAAAGAGCAAGTTTGAGAACCAGGCTTTGACTTGGGATTCCCCATGGGGAAGAGGCTACCCTGGCTGGCATATTGAATGTTCTGCAATGAGCATGAAGTACCTTGGCGAGCATTTTGACATTCACACGGGCGGTATTGACCACGTGCCCATCCACCATACCAACGAGATTGCCCAGAGCGAGGGTGCTACTGGCAAAAAGTGGGTAAACTACTGGCTGCACAATGAATTTCTTGTAATCGCAAAGCCCAAGGCCTCCGCTTCCTCTGAAGGCAGTTCCGCTTCCGGTGAGGCTGAGGCTGCCAAGATGAGCAAGTCCAGCGGTAACTTTTTGCGCCTTCAGTCGTTAATAGATAAGGGCTTTAGTCCGCTTGACTACCGCTTCTTCCTTTTGGGAGGCCATTACAGAAAGCAGCTTTACTTTAGCTTTGATGCCATGGAAAGCGCAAAGAACGCAAGGATGGCTCTTGTTAACCGCGTGGCAAAGCTTGTAAAGCAGGCTGGTGGCAATATTGGCGAAAAAGACTATGCGAAGGGACAGGCCGCATCTTTGGAGGGCCTTTCTTCTTCAGCGGCAGAACTGCTTACAAAATTTAGGGAAGATTTGGAGAACGACCTTGGTACACCGGCAGCTTTGAGCCGCGTTCAAAAAGCAGTTAAGGATTCTTCCCTAAGCCCTTCAGAGGCACTGGAACTTGTGGGGCGCATGGACAGCGTGCTTGGTCTTGGTCTTTTGAAGAGCGCAAAAGAGGCACTGCAGGCACAGGCGGCTTCCTTGTCTTCCGCTTCTTCTTCTTCGGCGGCGGCAGGCAGTGCGGTAAGCCACGAGGGTGACAGTGAAGCCGCAGAGATAGACGCTTTGGTTGCGGCCAGAGTTCAGGCTAAGAAGGACAAGAACTTTGCAGAGGCGGACAGAATCCGCGATGAGCTTACGGCAAGGGGCATTGTTGTTACGGACACACCCAACGGCCCTGTCTGGGAGCGCAAAAAATAAGTTTTTAGGGGTTCCCTTTTGGCAAATCTGGTTTACAAACCGCTTTTTGCTGCCAAACGTGTAACTTGCAAGAGGGTAAGATGTTTAATAGTAAAGAGGGTTCGGCACAGCAGATAAACTGCGCTGACCCGCAGGACTTTAGAAAAGTATACAATGCCACAATGCAGCTTCTGTTCAAGGTTTCGTTCCGTATTGTGAACGACGAGGAAGTTGCCGAAGATTTAGTACACGACTCATACATCAAGGCGAACGAAAAAAAGCTCGTGTTCCCTTCAATGGATGACGCAAAGTTCTGGCTTATACGCGTGGTAAAGAATGCATCGCTCAACTATGCAAAGCGCAAAGTACGCGAAGCAAAGGCCTACCACAAGGCTCTGTACGAAAACAGGCAGCACATGGATTCAGGCGAGACTGACCTTCTTAAGGCGGAGGCCATACAGAAGACCAAGGAAGCCCTGAACCTCTTGCCCGACAAGCTAAAGGAAGTGCTTGTGCTGCGTGAGTACGGAGAAATGAACTACAAGGAAATAGGGCAGGCGCTTGGAATTACGGAAGGAAACGTAAAGGTCCGTGTGTTCCGCGCCCGCGAACAGCTTGCTAAAATAATAGGAGAAGATGATGTCTACCTGTCCTGATTATGATATTCATTCAATTTACCTCGACGGCGAACTGCCAATGGCATACCTTGCAAAATACGAGGAACACGTAGCCTCTTGCCCGGACTGCAAGGCAAAACTGGAAAAGCTCCGTAAGCTGCACAAGGTTTTTGCCCAGGATTCTGCTTCCGTGGAATTTGGCAAGGACCGCATGGAAGCTTCATGGGAAAAGCTGGAATCCAAGCTTAAGTTTACAAGGACAATCGACACAAAGCCCACAAAGAACTTTACGACTGCAAAAAAGATGAGCTATTTTGTCGCAGGCATTGCCGCCGCTGCCGTCTTTGGCATAGTGCTTCCATTTGGCCGCGGAAAGTCGGTTCAGGTGCAGGACTTCCACCCGGTTGCCCGTGCTTCGTTGGCCACTCCTGCTTCTACGATTTCCATGGATTCAATGCAGCTCGATGCAGTTAACCTGCTTGGCAGCGTTCAGATTCCGTCCCTTTTGGGGGAAGATTCAGGTCTTGAAAATGGAGTACAGGGACAGGCTTCATTTAACGGCAACTTTACTTCAATGCCAACATCAGCCTATGTGCGCAATGCATCGGTAACAGGCAACTATCCGGCGACCTACGATGTCTTTACTCCGCTTCCGGAAGAGGTTATTTCTGAGCAGCAGACAAAGACAAAGGGCTTCAACTTTAAGTTCTATTCGCCCTTTGCAAACATCTCCCTGGAAATAGGGAGCGGAAATTGAAGTTCTTAAGATTGTATTTACAGCTCCTCAAGAAATACCCGTTGGCGCGTCTTCTTTCGCTGGCGGGAATTCTTCTTTTGGCATTTGCCTTTACCAGCCTTGCCCGCCACAGTTCCCGAAAAAGGCCGGAAATACTTTCACTGATGCCGCCGGTAAGTTCACCCGGAGAAACCGTCATTATATATGGTGAGAATTTTGGAAGCGAGCGCTTTGATTCATTTGTTGAGATTTCAGGCTCCCGCATTACGTCTTCGGGATATTCTCTTTGGACTGACAACCAAATCCGCATAGTGCTCCCCCAGACAGTGGAGGATGGACTTGTTACCGTACACACCTCATCGGGAAATTCCAACCCTTCCTTCTTTGCAAAGCAATCTGGAATTCCCGTTGCTGTAAGGCAAAACCCCAGGACGTCGCTTCCCGTAATCAAGAGCATTGAGCCTGCAAGCGCAGAACCGGGCGACACGATTGTTATTACTGGCGCAAATTTTGGAAATGTGCGCGGAACTTCACAGGTCTATTTTTCTGCAAACCGTTCCTACACAAATGCCGCCGCCGCTCAGAAGCTCACTGGACAGGCCGGTGTTTACATTTCTGCCAATGAAATGGACTTTGACTATGAATACTGGAGCGACAGCGAACTTCACGTGCGTGTTCCCGACGGAGCTGCCACAGGTTCCCTTTACGTGCAGACTGCAAACGGGATGAGCCGCAACCAGCTTTTTACCGTTGAATACAAGGCAGGACGGAGTTCATATTCTTCAAGCAGGGTATATGTGGTGCAGGTTAACGCGGACATAGAAAACCGCGGTCAGGGGCAGGATTCCCGCATAACACTTTACATACCACGCCCACCGGTATGCGCATCCCAGCCTGTCGCAAACCTTACGGAAGTGAGCCCGGAGCCCCTAATCAAGAACGACCTCCACGACATAATCCAGCAGATAGACATAAGCGGTGGCAACGGAAGCAAGCAGCGCTTTAGCCAGGTTTTTGCAGTAGAAGTCTATGCCGTTACAAGCGGAATAGACAGCAGGCAGGTTAAGCGCTACTCGGACAGGCAGAGGCTTTTGTACTCAATGTTCACATCATCCGACTCCTGCGTTCCTTCTTCCAACCCGGCAATAATTCAGCTGGTGCAGTCTGTGGTGGGAAGGGAAAAGAATCCCTACAGGCAGGCCAAGCTTATTTACGAGTATTTAATAGAAAACTTTACGGTCTACCAGGAAGTAAGGGCAGGAAACGTAACAGTCCTTGACATGCTGGAGCAAAACTACGGTGATGCATACGATTTTTCCGTAATGTTTACAGCCCTTTGCCGTGCAGCTGGAATACCGGCACTCCCTGTTAGCGGAATACTTGTAGAAGACAACGCAACCACGCGCAACCACTGGTGGGCAGAAGTGTATTTTGAAGGCTACGGTTGGTTCCCTGTAGACCCGGCTCTTGGTGCCGGCCTGAATTTTGCCCCCCAGCAGGAAATTGCCAACAAGGCGGAATTCTACTTTGGCAACATGGACAACCAGCACATAATCTTTAGCAGGGGATGGACGCAGATAAAGCCCTCCCTTTTGAACAGCAAGATTGTCTACCGCCCAAGAACGTACGCCCTGCAGTCGGTTTGGGAAGAAGCCAGCGATTCCATGCTAAACTACAGTTCCCTGTGGAACAACCCTACGATTATAGGCATTGAGCAGATACATTAGCAGCCTGTCAATCCGAAAGCGCAGGCCTGTCATTCCGAACGCTACACGCCACTTTGCACTCACCTGCTGCAAAGTGTGTTTCGGAATCTGTGCTACAATAACGGTTAACGAGCCAATACATTAGTGAAGGAGTATATATGAATACAAAGGTTTTGAGTGTTGGTGGTTCAATAATTGCCCCCGGTGAAGTTGATACAAATTTTCTTGGCGAATTTTCCAAAATGGCCGTTGAATGGCTTACGTCTGATGCTGGAAACCGCCTGATTCTTGTTGCCGGTGGTGGAGCCCCTGCCCGTGTTTACCAGAACGCCTACCGCAAAGTTGCAGAGTCCTTTACGGAAGAACAGAAAAAATCCGCCGCCTTTGCAAGTGATGCAGAACTTAACAATGCCTGTGACTGGCTTGGAATTATGGCAACCCGCCTTAACGCCCAGATTCTAAAAACCGTCTTTGGTCCCCTTTGCAAGAACGACGTTGTAACAGACCCAACTGCCGCTCCCGCAGACTTTGAAGGAAAAGTTCTTGTTGCCGCAGGATGGAAGCCCGGATTTTCCACGGACAACGACGCAGTTCTCCTGGCAGAAAAATACAAGGCCAATACAGTCGTAAACCTTAGCAACATAGAAAAAGTCTACACGGACGACCCCCGCAAAAATCCGGACGCAAAGCCAATAGACACAATCTCTTGGGCAGACTTCCGCAAAATCGTTGGCGACGAATGGGTTCCCGGCAAAAACTGCCCCTTTGACCCAATTGCAAGCCGCAAAGCCCAGGAACTTTCCCTTACCGTAATCTGTGCCGGCGGAAAAAACATCCCCAACATCCGCGCCATCTTGGACGGAAAAGATTACGTAGGAACCACAATAAAATAAAGAATTCTTTTTTCTTTTTTCTGGACGGCAGGCCATTTTTTACTGTGCCCGGTCCTACAGCCCGGGCAGACTCTTCTCAAGATCCCCGCTTTCCGCGGTTTCAGCCCCGCCTCTGGCGTGGCCACTTCGTGCCGCTACAATCGGGCGTAGGCTGCTTTAAAATTCGCCGCTAAGATTCAAAATTTAGTATCTCACGAGCCTTTGCTATGTTCAGGGCATAGCGTGAAAGTGGAATCATAACAAGCTTTGCCCCAACCAATTCACCCCTTCCGCTGAATCAAAAAAAAGTCAATTTGTAATTGACCATTTTTATCTCGATTTGATGTAGGATTAATTATTGTGGATTATTACGACTACAACCGGCTCTTCCGGTAAAACACGTATTTCTCTGGCATGTGCCGGACAAAATATAATTTGACTTTAGGAGGTCAATATGAAAAAAATTATCTTTGCTTTTGTTCTTTTTACGTCGCTTGCTCTTACTGCGGTTGCAGAGACACAGACTACGCATGAGGAACATAGGGAACAGATTGTCGTAATGTTTAAGAGCCTTGATGTTGAATTTAATAACATGAAAAAGGGTAAGGTAACAGGAAATGAAGTAAAGATTCCTGAAGGCTGGCATGTTGTCTGCATGACTGTCGGTGAAAAAGGCAACCTTTACTGCGTCCTAGAAAAGAACTAAAACTTCGAGTTTTATATTTGCAG
>DJYC01000060.1:0-11367 GCA_002448445.1 Treponema sp. UBA6988 | reverse complement strand
GCACGCCGAACGCACTTGCTACGCTGTGTGTGCAGAATTTTTTTCGGTTCAAAAATCGCTTCCGCCAATTTTTCTGCTGCAACACGGAAACTCGAAATTGTACCTGATAATACTTATATTTTTCTGGTAGTGGAGCCCAAATCTGATTTCCTTGTTAACTCGAAGGTGAAGCGCTTGCGTTCAGATGCCCAAATGGTATAATCTGGCTTTATGGAAGAGATTACAATTCCCCTGGAAGTTTACAGGGCACTTACCGATTGTGTCCGTAAATTTCAGGAAAGCCAGAACAAGTACCTAAATTTTGTGGAAAGGACGATTGCCTGCCTAAACCTTATACAGGAGTATTATGCGCTAAAGGCGCCAGAGGTGCTTGCTGCACATTTTAAAAAGACGGAAGAAGAGCTAAAGAAAAGCGGCATTGTAGTAGAAAAAGACGACAAGTTTTATGACCTGCTTAGGAAATTCCGCGAGAGGGCAGGAATGGAAGAAGTTGACCTTTACACAAGGGCGGGCTTGAGCAAGGCGGTTTTTTCCAACATCCGCTCGGAAAAATCTGTTCCCAAACAGGAAAATGTTGTTTCCCTTGCCCTTACCCTAAAGCTTAACCTTTCAGAGACAAAGCTTCTCCTAGAAAGGGCGGGGCATGCCTTTGTTCCAGGAAGCGTCTTTTCCAAAATCATAACGGATGCGCTAAGGCAGAACCTTGACAGCGTTGACGATGTAAATGAGCTGCTTGTCCGCCACGGCCTTGAACCGCTTGGCACAAAAGTTCGCTAGGGGATGTTACAGAGAGACCTTTAGCGTTCGAAGGTAATTTTTTTCTTCCTCTGTAATCCTGTAGCTTTCTATGCTTTTTTGGATAGCCTTGTTGTGTGTCCATGCGTCCAATTTTTTTTGCTGAATGTAGGGCAGAATAAGGTTGTACTGCTTTGCAAGTGCCGTTGCAAAATACCAGGCCCTCATCATGTTAACATAGTATTCATCAGACTTTACCTTTGCCACCATGCTTGCGTACTGCTCACAAAAGTTTTCGTCTAAAAAGTGCTGCATCAGCATTCCTATTGCAAAGCGGACTGTGTAGGTCTTTTCTGATTTTATCCACTTTTTAATGTATGGAAGAAGCTTCTCTTTTTCTTTTTTGAATGACTTTGGCGAAAGCTGGTCGCAGGTTGCCCAGTTGTCTATGTAGGGAAGAAATTTTTCTACATGGGATACGCATTTGTCAAAATCTTTTTCCAGGGAAATTACAAAGGCATGCAGCTGGTTTTCTTCAAAATATTTATGGGGAAGGCCATTTAAAAATTCTTCAGGGGCGGCTGCCTTATCTTCCTTCCTGACCAGTTCCTTTGCAAAGGCGCGTAGGGCAGGGGTGCGTATTCCAATAATGCTGTCGCGGTCAACCGTGGGAATTATCCTTGCAGTAAAGGCTGCGTACTGGGCATCTTGCAAGGAAAATAACTGCTCTTGTATTTTGTTTGTTTTCATGAAAAAAGGTTATAGCATAAATACAGCTTTGTAAAGCGGACAGGCTTTAACTTGCAATGACGCTTGAGGAGGAAAATCCCAAGAAGATTTCAAGGCGGGCTCAAAATGCTTCAAGGGATTTCCGGTCATTTTATTCAAAGAGGTTCTTGGAGAAATATCTGTCACCACGGTCGGGCAGGACTATGACAAAGTTTCCCTTGTGCCCCTGCTCGGCAAATTTTACTGCGGCTGCAAATGCGGCTCCGCTGGAAGAGCCTGCAATGATTCCTTCCTTTTTGGCAAGTGTGCGTGCACCGTTGAATGCGTCATCGTCATTTACTTTTACAACACCGTCAACAAGACTCATGTCCATGGTTTTTGGAACAAAGTCGTTTCCGATACCCTCTATGTTGTAGTCGCCGTGCTCACCGCCAGCCATGCTGCTTCCGACAGGGTCTGCGAGTATTCCCTTTATATTTGGATTCTTTTCCTTTAGGTAGCGGACTATGCCTGCGTATGTTCCGCCGCTTCCTGCTCCCGCAATCAGGTAGTCAATTTTTCCTTCAAGCGCATCGTAGATTTCGGGGCCTGTAGTTTTGTAGTGGGCAAGCGGGTTTGCCGGGTTTTCAAACTGCTTAAGGCTTACGCTTCCCTTTATTCCGGCCTTGATTTCTTCAGCCTTGCGGGCAGCCCCCAGCATTCCTTCTGCTCTCGGTGTGTTTACAATTTCCGCCCCCAGGGCACGCATAAGCGTCTGCTTTTCCTGGGAGAATTTTTCCGGCACCACAAAGATTACACGGTAGCCCTTGTTTAGTGCTGCAAAGGCAATTCCAAGCCCGGTGTTTCCTGCCGTTCCTTCTACGATTGTACCGCCCGGCACAAGAAGCCCCTGCTCTTCTGCTGCCTGAACCATAAAGCGGCCTGTCCTGTCCTTTACGCTTCCGCTGGGATTGTAAAGCTCAAGCTTTGCAAAAAGACTGACCCCCTCCGGCATACCGACGTTGTTCAGTTTTACGAGCGGCGTGTTTCCGACCAGCTCCTGCATTCCATTGTAATACTTCATGTTTTTCTCCGCTTCTATTAGCCTTACTGCCTGCTGGATTCGATTGCCTGGTCAACGTCGGCAATGATATCGTCCGCGCCTTCAATTCCTACAGAAAGGCGTATGAGGCCTTCCGTGATTCCAACCTTGTCGCGGATTTTCTTGGGGATTGATGCGTGGGTCATGCTGGCCGGGTGGCATGCAAGGCTTTCTACTCCGCCAAGGCTTTCTGCAAGTGCAATAAGCTTTAGTGACGAAAAGAATTTCTTGATGTCATAACCTTCGTGCAGCTCAAAGGAAATCATGGCCCCGCCGTTTTTTGCCTGCTTTTTGTTCAGCTCGTAGCCAGGGTCCGTGGCAAGTCCAGGATAGTAGATGTTCCTTACTGCCGGATGTTTTTGCAGGTGGACTGCAATTTTTTCCGCATTTGCAACATGGCGGTCTAATCTTACTCCCAAAGTTTTTATTCCGCGGATTAAAAGGAATGAGTCAAAGGGGCCTAGAACTCCGCCGGTGGCATTCTGTATGAAGGCGATTCTTTCTGCCAGGATTTTGTCGTGGACAACTGCAAGTCCTGCAACCACGTCTGAATGTCCGCCAAGGTATTTTGTTGCGCTGTGGACAACGATGTCGATTCCCTTTTCAATCGGCCGCTGAATGTAGGGTGTCATGAAGGTGTTGTCAACGATGGAAAGGATATTGTGTTTTTTTGCAAGCTTTGCAATTCCTTCAAGGTCAGTGATTGTAAGCAGGGGGTTGGCTGGGCTTTCAATCCAGATGGCCTTTACGTCATCCGTGATTTTCTCTTCGAGTGTCTTTAGGTTTGTCGTGTCTTCTATTGAATAGCTTATGCCAAAGTTCTTGAAAATTTTGTCCAGTACGCGGAAGGTGCCGCCGTAGACGTTGCTGGAGATAAGGATTTTGTCTCCGCTTTTAAATAGGCTTATTACGGCAGTGCTTGCAGCCATTCCTGATGCAAAGGCAAAGCCGTGGCTTCCTCCTTCAAGTTCCGCAATCAGTGCTTCAAGGGCTGCGCGTGTGGGGTTTCCTGTGCGGGAATATTCCCAGCCCTTGTTCTGTCCCAGACCCTGCTGCTCGTAGGTGGAAGTCTGGTAGATGGGAACGTTTACCGCTCCTGTCAGCGGGTCGCCGTAGATACCCCCGTGGATTAATGCTGATTCGATTTGCCTGTAGTTTTTTTCCATAATTTATTTCCTTATCATGCTAGAATAAATGCACGCACTTTAGCGCGCAAACCGCCTATTTTTAGATGGAACATTCGTCCACAAATTTGCCGATTTCCTTTATCATGCTGATTCTCCTGCCCAGTATTCCGTGCTCGGTCGGGTATTCAACCAGGCGGTGTATGGTCTTTGACGCATCGCTTTCCTGAGTTTCCTTGGCTCCGTTGGAAAGCAGCTTCCAAAGCGGTGCAATCATTTTGTCATTTATGGATACCGAATCGTAGAGGGCGGAAATTATCAGTATGTTTTTGTCCCTTACATTCGGGTAGGCATTTGTAAATTCAAAGTTACCGCGGTTTTTGAGGATGTCCTCGTAGATTGCATCGGTTCCGTCTGAGTTCAGGATTTTGCCCTCGTTGAGCAGTGCGCTAAGGTATTCTTCCTTGGACTTCTGCAGGAGGCATGTAGGGTCGTAGGGGGCAACGAGAATAAGCCCGCGAATCCATGGAATGCTCTTTCCTGCGTTGAGTGCTGAATTTCCTCCCATGCTGTGCCCTAGCAGGAAGATGTTGTCCCTGTCCACGGCATACTTTTTTGCAAAGTCTTCGCTCCTTGCGTGGACTGCAAGGTTGTAGGCATCTTCAACGCAGTGGGTCACGAGGTATTTTCCCTGGCTGCCCCAGGCTCCGCGGTGGTGGGGAACCAAAACAACGCATCCCATTCTGCAGAGGGCGTGGCTTATGTCGTCATTCCTTGCGCTGCCCGGAAAACCGTGGAGCATTATTACGCAGGGGTGGGGCTTTTTGAATTCTCCGCTGGGCCACATGATTTCTCCGTAGATATGGCTTCCTGCGCTTACAAAATCAAGTCCGTCATAGTTTGGAAGTGCATGGGCATCCATAGCTTCCGGGTCAGAAAAAAGATAGTTCAAGTTCAAATGCGGCATATTGCACCTCCTTTTAATTATTTTCCTGCTGTCAGCTTGTGCAGTTGGCAAGGTATTTTTTCATTTCTTCTATATAAATTTGCCCAACCTCGTTAAGGATGAAGTCCTTCTTTGTGATGTAGCCTATTTCCATCACGCGGTTGATGTTTTCGCGTGTCTCGCGGAAGGGGATTGCCGTGTATGTGGAACCGTTTAGCTCCTCGCTGATGATTCCCGAACAGAGCGTGTAGCCGTTGAGGCCAACCATCAAATTCAGCATGGAGGCACGGTCGTTGGTCTTTATGGTTCGGTGGTATTCCTTGGTTGAAAGGATTTCCTCCGCAAAATAAACGGAGTCGTTGTCGTCCTGCTCAAATGACAGGCAGGGGTAGCCCGTAAGCTCTTCAAAGCTGATGGACTTGTTTGATGCAAGCGGGTGTCCTTTCCAGAGGTAGACATAGGCCTTGCATTCGATGAGCGGGTGGAATTCCAGGCCGTTGGACTTTAAAAGTTTTTGTATTACGCTGCGGTTAAAATCGCTCAGGTAGATTATTCCAATCTGGCTTTTGAGCAGAGTCACGTCTTCTATAACTTCCTTGGTACGAGTCTCGCGGATTGCGAATGCGTATTCCTCCGTATTGAATCTCTTGACCATTTCTACAAAGCTCTTTAGGGCAAAGGAATAGTGCTGGGTTGAAATTCCGAATTTCTTTTTGGAACTTTTTCCCTTCAGGTAGGGTTCCATTACCGTTTCGTAGTTAAGGTAGAGTTCCTTTGCGCTGCTTAGAAAGTCTTGCCCTTCCTGAGTGAGGGTTACGCCCCGGGAGTTGCGGTTAAAAATCTTGATTCCAAGCTCATCCTCAAGGTCGTGTATCGTGCTTGTGAGCGAGGGCTGGGATATGTAGAGCTTGTCTGCTGCCTTGTTCAGCGAGCCATATTCGGCAATACCTATAACATATTTTAGCTGCTGAAGAGTCATGATAAATCCTCCTTCAATTTGCCATGCTGTGAGCGTTGTTATAGGCAAAGGTTATAATAAAACAAAAGCTTTGACAAATATAAATTATATATGAATCGTAATAGCTTATTCCTATAAAGTCAATAGGTTTTATAAAAATTATGGAAGAGAATGGAATCTATTGTAAAATTGTCTTTTCTTCTTTTTGCAGTATCTCTGATGGCCGGGACTTCAGTTTTTTTTGTAGACCATGGAAGGCCTGCCGCCTGTCTTGTAGTTTATTTCTTCGCGGATAACTTTTTCCTGAACCATGTAGCTTACGTAGTGGCGGACGGTTACAATGGAGATTCCAAGTTTTTCCGCAATTGTGTCTACAGCCTGCCAGCCAGGGTTTTCGTTAAAGTATTGCATTAAAGATTCCAATGTGCGCTTCTGGATTCCCTTGGGCAAATCGTCCCTGTGGCTCTTTACAGATTTGGAAAAGAGGCTGTCTATGCAGCTTTGGTCAAGCGTTGTGTTTTGCTTTAAAGTCGTTATGCGCTCAATGAATTTTTCTAGCGAAATCTGAAAGCGTTCAAGCGTAAATGGTTTTATAAGGTAATCAAGTACGCCAAGGTTCATTGTTTCTTCCAGCGTGGCGGTGTCGTTTGCGGCAGTTACCATTACAACTTCCGCCTGGAACTTTTTTTGCCTTATGTGCTTTAGGGTTTCAATCCCGTCCATCTGCGGCATGAATACGTCCAGCACTATAAGGTCCACCGCTTCTTTTTGCAGAAAGTCCAAGGCTTCCATTCCGTTCTTGCAGACAGAGGAAACAGAAAATTCCTTGTTCTGCTCAACGTAGTGTTGGTTTATCATTGCAACCATTGGGTCATCTTCTACGATTAAAACTTTATACATGCTAAATTCCTTGGTTTAGTCCCTCTTTAATTTTACCGTAAAACAGCAGCCTTTTCCAACCTGGGATTCCACAAATATTTCTCCGCCAAGGCTTAGGATAAGCTGCTTGGTGTGGTAAAGCCCAAGGCCTCGCCCCTTTCCCTTAGTGGAAAATCCTTTTTCAAAAATGGCTTCCCTTATGTCTTTTGGAATGCCCGGCCCTGAATCCTGAACAATTAAAAGCAGGTCTCCCGGCTTGGAGTAGATGCCTATGGAAAGTTCCTTGCATTCCTTGTGGCTGCGGTTCATTGCATCAAGTGCGTTGTCAATCAGATTGCCTGTAATTGTTACCAGCGCCTCGGAAGGAATGTCTATGTCTTTTTCCTTATAGGTGGAATTTTCCTTTAGGCTGAATTTTACGTTGCATTCACTTGCGCGTGCAATTTTTCCTATAAGCAGGGCTGCAAGAGATGGGTTTTCTATGTTGCGCATTACAAAGGTTACGGTTTCCCTTTGTATGATGGAAATGTTTTGTATGTAGTTCTGCGCCTTTTCGTATTCACCAATTTGGATAAGGCCAAGGATAACGTGCAGCTTGTTTGTAAAGTCGTGGTTGTTTGCCCTCATTGAATCAACAAGGAATTTGGTTCCCTCAAAGTCTTCCGTAAAGCGGAGGAATTCTTTTTTTATCTTTTTAGAAATTGTTGCGCAAACCGCAAGCTCTATAAGGATAGCGACAATCGTTACCACAAGGAAGAGCAGTATTGTCCTTATTGTTACAGACCGCATGGAAGTCTTTAGCTGGATTGTCATTATAAAGCCCTGGTAGTTTCCGTCTTCGTCATAGACCGCAGAGTAGGTGCGCCTTTGCGGACCGGACGGGCCTGTGCTGTCTTCTGTAAAGTAGTCGGAGCGCTTTATGGAAAAGTCAGGATGGTCTCCGTCGTACTGGGTGTTTATAAGCTGGTGGTGGGTGTGGTAAATCCTCGTGTTGTTTTTGTCTACGATAGAAAAAATGTCCACGTCGGAAAGGGAAGAAACAACGCTGTCCATGTAGACGCAGAGTTCCGTCTGTGTCATGTTTTTTGTAAAGCTGTAAAGCCGCGTTATGAGTGCGGATGTGTTCTGCAAGTTCTGGTTAAAGGACTTGTTGTTGGAATTGATGTTTATTATCATTCCGCCTGCGCTAAGAAGAATCGTAACAAGGACGATTAGTATTACCTGTGTGGAAGTAATTTCTTTTCTAAGAAGGGTAAGGTTTCCTTTGTTTTCCATATTATTGACTATACCATAAAGCCAAAAATGGTGCTAGTTTTGAAAGTAAAAAAAATGACACTTTAGAAAGTAAAAAAAATCCTGGCTTACTTTTTCATTTTTTAACTTTCAAAAAAATTGAATGTTTTTTTTGCTTGGGCTATCATGCAATTGTCACTTAGAAAGAGCGGCAAAAAAAAATATTTATAAATAGAGGTTTTTATATGAACTTAGCTAATCTTTTGGAATCTGGAATGTTGGTTTGCTTTGGCTTTTCCTGGCCAATCAACGTGGTAAAGGCATACAGGGCACGCACTGCAAAGAGCACAAGCCTTGCATTCATCCTGCTTATCATAACAGGCTACGTTGCAGGAATCTGCGCCAAGCTTAACAACCACCAGTACAACTACGTTCTTGCAGTTTACTTCTTGAATCTTGTAATCGTAATGACGAATGTCTTGGTATATTTTAGAAACAGAGCGCTGGACAAAAAGCGCGAGGAGGTCTTTATGGGTTCAAACAATACAACAAAAGCAAACAAGGTAGTCTATGCACACGAAGAGCAGATTATTCTTGCAGACGAAAAGAAGGAGCCGTCAGTCAGCAGCATGGTTCTTCTTGGCGGCACATACGACAAGGAAATCCCTGCGGCAAAAATCAACGATGAGTTTGAATTGGAAACAGACCTTGTTAACACAAGCACATTTGCCCTCTCCCTCAAGAATGCAAAGGAATACTTCAAGAAGTACGTCGCTTCTATCAACGTGGAAGGCATCATCCTTCACTTGGGCGAAGAAGACAAAGATCTCTTTGCCACAAACCCGACTGAGTTTGATAACCTCTACCTTTCCCTGCTTTCCACAATCAAGATGGTAAACAAGAAGTGCAGCCTTGCCTTGGTTTCTCTTGACAATCCAAAGAACGATGCCCTCGTTGCAGAGATGAACAGGCACATTGAAGGAATTGCTTCTTCCGAACAGGCAGACTTTATCAACCTTGAGAGTGCAACCCTCTGGAATCCAAAGGCCACAAAGGCTTCCTCCGACTTTGCACGCAGCATGGGCCTGAACGTAAAGAAGCCAATTTACGATGTGGCAAAGATTGTCTACAGCTATGCAGCACAGAACATTGCTCACGATGCTGGAAGGCTGAATATTGCAGGATAAGCCTTTCCATTCTTCTTTGGAGCAGCTTGCTTGTTTTACTGTCCTTGTCATTAGCGCGCCATGTGTTCACGCAGCGTAGCTTTTCAGCGTGGCGCGTTATCTGATAAAAGAAACTTGGGGGTAACAAATGACAAGGCGGCCATTCGTTACCCGCTTTGCAGGGCTTGCCCACCTTGCGGTGCGCGGCCCGTCACTTCGTGCCGGTCGCCTTCGGCCCCTTCCAATCGGGGCTAGGCTCTGTTTTTCTGAGGATTAGATTCAGAAATGCGCCATTTCCTCCCATTTTTAAGACCTGATTAAGAAAAGTTTCTTTTTGTACGATAATAAAAGTCATTAGCAAAATAAAAATACCCTTCTTTGTTTCTGTAAAGCAGCAAAGTTTTATGGAGGTCGTTATGGTTCAAGAAGTTGCTTTTTCGTCCAACCAGGATATGGATTTGGCCCTAAAAGATGTTTTTGGACAGCTTAAGAGAAGCCCGGATTTATGCACGGCAGTTATTTTTTTTGCAAGTGCCTGCTACAATTTTCCTGAACTTGCAAAACGCATTCGCGAACATTTTCCAAAGAGCCAGGTTCTTGGAACAAGTACGTCTGGCGAAATAAGCTCAGAGGGCTTTTCAAAAAATTCACTTGTCGTTACAACCCTCACAGACAATGTTACAATGGTTTCCGGAGTAATCTTTGACGACACGGACAAATTTCCAATCGTAAATAAATCCAAGATTGCAGAGGCTGCAAAAAAGGTAGGAATCACCCTTGGCCAGAACGGTGCAAACCATGATGCTTTTGCGCTAACATTTATAAACGGCCTTTGCAATGCGGAAGAATCCACAATGGCGCTTTTGAATGCAGTCATCGGAGACAAAGACTTTATAATTGCAGGCGGTTCCGCAGGCGATGACCTTGAATTCAAACAGACTTACGTAAGCTACAATGGCGAGGTTGTTTCGCGAGGGGCTGCGGTCCTTTTCTTTAAGACCAAGAAGCGCTTTGTCATAAAAAGGGAAAATATTTTTGCCCCTTCCGGAAAGAGGATGCGCCTTTCCGATGTGGACATAGAGTCTCGTACAATAAAAACAATCAACGGTCAAAGTCCAAGAAAGATGTATGCAAAGACTTTGGGCATAACGGAAGCAGAGGCACAGAATGCGGCTTTGCAGCATCCCATGGGGCGCGCTTACGGAGAAGACGTATTTATTTCTTCCATAGCAAATTTCAATCCGGACGGTTCAATCGGTATGTACTGCCGTGTCCTTCCCAATTCCGAAGTTGAACTTATGAATCCGCTTGACCCGATTAAAATTGCCGACGAAACTTGCGCTTCTTTTGCAAAAGAAATTTTCAGGCCGGGCTGCGTTCTGCTTGTAAACTGCATTCTCCGCACAATAGGCTTTGAGCAGAAGCATTTGACCACACAGGTTGCAGCGGTGTGGAAAAAATATTTCCCGGTGTTTTGCGGATTTTCCAGCTACGGTGAGCAGATGGACCGCCTTAACTTTAACCAGACACTGCTTGCAATCGTAATAGAAGCGTAAGGGCATTAATAAGGAAGTGAATCATGGAACAGACATACAGCAAACAGACGCTTGTTCAGGCAGGCTTTGACATAACAAAAATTCTTATGGACATGGCTAGCCGCGAGAATGACGGAAATTCATTTTTGCGCAGTTATCTGGATAACCTTACTTCTGAAGACGGCATATACAAAAAGCAGTCGGAAGCTTTGCAGGATTTTTCTGATACAAGCCTTAGGATAAGGGACACCACTCAGGAAATCCTTGAATCCATTCAGAAGAGTTCTGTAAAAATAGACGGCATCTATTCGCAGCTGGAAGAACTCAACAGAAAGATGGACGAGATTCAGAAAAAGCGCCACGAGATGGACCGCGAGATGAACGAGCTTGAAGAATTCATCAAAAAAATCCGCGGCTTTGTAGAGAATATCCAGAATATTTCTGACCAGACAAACCTGCTTTCCTTTAACGCCTCTATAGAAGCAGCCCATGCAGGTAGTGCCGGTGCAGGATTCCGCATCATTGCAAACGAGGTTAAGAAGCTTTCCGAACAGACGCGCTCCACGTCGCTTGACATTGGCCAGCACATTGAGGAACTCAACAGAAGGGTTGCGACCGTTGTAAGGAGCAATGCCCAGTACGATGAATTCCTTAACCAGATAAGAAGCCTTACGAAAGATTCCAGTTCTTCCCTTGAAGAAATTAAAACCGACTCCATGCACAACGCAGATGCCACCGAGTCCATGTACCAGGACATCAAGGCCAACCAGGAAAACATCATGCGCTCTTCCAAGGAAGTTGAACATTCCAACATCATGCAGGTGAACGAAATTGTCCGCCGCGAAACGGAAGCCTCCATCATGATGAACGACAGGCTTTCCTTCCTCTTGCAGATGAACAAGCTCTTTGACTACATTCAGAATCACAAGATAGAGGAATAGAATATAGTGTTTACTGAAAAACTCTTTTCAAGGGAGTACC
>DJYC01000056.1:2241-2590 GCA_002448445.1 Treponema sp. UBA6988 | reverse complement strand
GCCGTCCTCCGACTCCACAATTGCCCTTATCAAATCCTGGCTCCCAGGATTGTCCGCTTCCTTTAAGAATTTACACCATTTGAGCAAGCTTGGCAAGTTTTTTACATCATCTGAACTTACCACTTTTGGAAGCTTGGGCAGCTCCATAAAGATTACGTTCAGCCTGCCAGAAAGCCTTGCACCGTCGCCCAGGTCCGCCATCTGGTAGTGGTGGATGGGGTTTGTGTTGCCCCTGTCAAAGACAAAGTCCAGCACGGAAATCTGGTAGGCCTGCACCACGGAGTTCCAGTCGTCACCCACCTCCATCACGGAAGACACAAGGCGCGCCGCATAGTATTCAGCACGCTTA
>DJYC01000056.1:0-2132 GCA_002448445.1 Treponema sp. UBA6988 | reverse complement strand
CAACCTGTGCCTTGGTCCCGTCCGCAAACTCGCAGTTAATGTCGTAGTCCACAGCCCGCTGGAATTTGTAGAAGCTGGCATCCTCATTCTGAACGACTGTAACTTCCTTAACATCACGCCCGATTGCAGCTGAAAGGAAGGACTTTAGCGCAATCTTTGAGGCCTGTGTGTTCTGGGTAAATATGGCCTTAAAGTTAGGGTCAAGACGGGGGTTTAAGATGTGGAAAGATTTTTTTGAAATATTTGTCATAATATAATTTCCTCTATACTATATATATGCAGAAGAAATTCAGAATCTGACACAAATACGCAAAAAAATCCCCCAAACCTCCCCATTGACGCAAAGCAAAATTTAAACTATGGTCAATGCATGATTTTCGTTAACAAAAACAAAGCAAAAAAGCCCATATCTGTTGCAAAAACACTCATCGCAACGGCATTCCTAGCGCTAATCCTTATGCCAAGCCTCACATCATGCAAAAAAGGCAGCCAACAAGCCACACCCCAAGCCGCCGCGAATACCACAAACTCCACTAATGAAGCCCAAGCCCCAGAACAAAACAAAACAAAAATCCTAGCCACCTTCTATCCCCTCTACGTAATGCTCCTGAACATAACGGAAGGAACAAACACAGAAGTTTCCATGATAGCCCCCGCAAACACAGGATGCCTGCACGACTACCAGCTAACAACAAAAGACATGCAGGCCATAGAAAAATGCGACATCCTTGTTGCAAACGGAGCCGGAATGGAAGACTTCCTAGAAAAAGCCCTTGAAGCAAAAAAAGACAGCACAATCATCGCATCCCAAGGCTACAATTTAATAGAAGAAAACCCCCACATCTGGGTAAGCCCAAGCGGAGCAATCTGGCAAGTAAAACAAATAGCAGAAGGACTAAAAAAACTCGACCCGCAAAATGCCTCCACCTACGAAAAAAACGCCACTTCCTACGCAGAAAAAATACAAGAACTTTCCGACACCATGCATTCAGAACTAGAAGGACTAAAAGGCAAAAGCGTAATCACCTTCCACGAAGCCTTCCCATATTTTTCAAGTGAATTCGGCCTTAACACAGTGGCAGTAATTGAACGTGAACCCGGAACAGAACCCAGCGCGCGCGAACTTGCAGATTTGGTCGCCCTCATAAAAGATGCCAAGGCAAAAGGCTCAAAAGTGCCAATGCTCTTTGCAGAACCCCAGTATTCATCATCCGCCGCAGAAGTTATAGCAAACGAGACAGGAATCAAAGTACAGGAACTCGACCCGGCAGTTACAGGTCCCTTTGGCAAAGACGGCACAGACAGCGACACCCTGCAAACAAAGGAATCCTACCTTAACGCAATGAGGAAAAATCTTGAAGTGCTAAAGTCAAACCTGGCAGACTAGAGCAAAAGCCCTGCCCTATTTGCCTTCAAGCTCCGTCTTTATCATGTGATATGCGTGCGAAATTGTGCGGATTGTCGTTTCCATATCCGAATTGCTCACATGAAGAAAAATTCTGTCAATCTGACTGGGGGAAAGTTCAGGCATGCCGGAGATTTCCTTTGCCTGCACACAAATTTTCTTAAATGAATCGTAAAGCTCTTTTTTCATAGCGTTCATTCCTTAAAGTAAATTTTTAGGGGATTTGCGCAAGTGTTTTACGCACAAGTTTTACAACTTTTTACAAAATTAATTCTACAAAAAAATCTCCATTTGGTCAACATTCGTTTTTTCTTTTATATTATTCTGGAGCACACTCCTCTTATTACTGTGCCCGGCACTACATGCCGGTCAACCCCATGTCGTTTTTCTAAAACTCTTAGCGCCACGGACGGCGCGTCATTCATTAGCATACAAGACGAGTGAGTTTTCGCCAGAAAACTCATGGGTAAAAATTGCATGGATACAATTTTTACCCGCTTTGCGCACTTCCGCTAGCGCTCCATTCTTCCACTCGCTCGCTCCGCTCCCTCCCTCCAGAACGCCTCCGGCGGTGCTCCAATCGGGGCTAGGCTCTTTTTGCAAAAGCCACCAAGAATACACAATATCTGCTTAAACTTGCATTGGCCTATTTTTCACTCAATACTTCCAGCCAATCATACCCTTGCCGTCACTGGAAAAGACAACTCCAACCTTGAACATTGACTTT
>DJYC01000045.1:58775-67014 GCA_002448445.1 Treponema sp. UBA6988 | reverse complement strand
TGCGGAAGAATCCGGGTTTTTTGTTTTTAAATCAAATAAAACGGAGGAAAGTAGATGAAAAAGTTTAAGTTTGTGAGCTTGCTTTTTTTATCCTTGGTCTTACTTGCAACTGCTATAAGTTGCGGTGGCGGAGGTGGCTCTGGCTCTGATGATGATGACAGCGGAAGCGTAGCTTCTAGCGTAAGCGGTGGAATTACAGGTTCCCAGGTCTTCATAGACGGTCGCACTGTAACCCTCTATGCAAAGTGGTGCTGTGACCACGAAGTGACGCAAGAAGAATACCAGTCTGTTATGGGCACAAACCCTAGCAGCTTTTATTCAAGCCCTGCAAGCGGAGAGACCCAGGCAAAACGTCCTGTAGAACAGGTAAGCTGGTTTGATGCCATTATGTACTGTAACAAGAGGAGTTCAAAAGAGGGAAAAACTCCTTGCTATACAGTTGCAGGAAAGACTGACACAACACTGTGGGGCTATACACCGCACACAGGAGGCAGTATAAGCGGGAAAATAGAATGCGACTTTACTGCCAACGGCTACCGCCTACCAACCGAAGCGGAGTGGGAATACTTTGCCCGCGGTGGCAATACTAGTAACAGTGGGCAGACAACCTACAGCGGAAGCAACACTATAGGAGATGTTGCTTGGTATGGCACTAATAGTGGAAGTAAAACACACGAGGTAAAGAAAAAGGCTCCTAACGTAAAAGGTCTCTACGACATGAGTGGCAACGTATGGGAATGGTGCTGGGACTGGTATGGAACTATTACGACCGACACGCCATCGACTGGTGCGTCGTCGGGCTCGCTCCGCGTCGGGCGTGGGGGCAGTTGGTTCAGCATTGCGGGCAGCTGTACCGTGCTGAACCGCTGCGACTACATCCCGTACGGCCGCGACTGCTACGTTGGCTTCCGCCTTGTTCGCTCCGCGCAGTAACATCCTAGACAGCAGGAAGCAAGGCTGGTCTTAGGACTGTAATTACGTAGCAAAAACTCTTTTATCCCGAACTCGCTTTAGATCTTTAAAAGTTGGCAGTAAAACTTATACAGACCCTGAATCAAGTTCAGGGTGACGGTCTGCGTTCAGGGTGACAGGCCATCCGTCATCCCGAACTTGTTTCGGGATCTGTGGAAGTTGACGGCTGGGACTTATAAAGTCCACTCCCGGTCCCTGAGCTCCGTCGAAGGGCCGGTGCAGAAGATGTATGTCAGAACTTGTACAGACCCTGAATCAAGTTCAGGGTGACTGTCTGCGTTCAGGGTGACAGGCCATCCGTCATTCCGAACTTGTTTCGGGATCTGTAGAAACTGACGGCAGGGACTTATAAAGTCCACTCCCGGTCCCTGAGTTCCGTCGAAGGGCCGGTGCAGAAGATGCATGCCAGAACTTATACAGACCCTGAATCAAGTTCAGGGTGACGGGTCTGCATTCAGGGTGTCAGGCTGTCCGTCATTCCGAACTTGTTTCGGAATCTGTGGAAGCTGACGGCTGGGACTTATAAAGTCCACTCCCGGTCCCTGAGCTCCGTCGAAGGGCCGGTGCAGAAGATGCATGCCAGAACTTGTACAGACCCTGAGTCAAGCTCAGGGTGACGGTCTGCATTCAGGGTGGCGGTTATGTGATTTCTAAAAAAATCCAGGGAGGAATTTTTTTATGCGACCTACGCCGCCGTGGAAGCCCGCAGTCCCGGCCGTAGGGCGGGATGAGCGTTAGCGAAGGCTGGTTCTCGCAACGAAGTTTCAAGCGAGGGCGGTGGCGCATGGGCATGTTTGTCGAGTTAGCCATTAAGCAAAATCGAAGAGCAAAGGAAGGTTCCGTCCAAAAAAATATACGGCATTACTGGTCAATGCTAATTTTGTAGAGCTCTATGTTGTAGTCCTGGAAGTTGGAGAAGCAGAGCATGGTTCCGTCGGGGCTTAGGGCAAGGCCTGTGGGCTGGTTTCCGCCGGGGATTTCTTTTAGGAGCGTCATGTTTTTTGTGTCTATGACCTGGATTTTGCCGTTTTCAGGGCTGCGCCTTGTGTAGTCTACCGGGTTGTTGGGGCCGCGGCAGCTTATGAAGAGGTAGCGGTTTTTGTAGAGGGCGATTGTGTTTGGCTTGTGGAAGGTTGAAAATTTGGCGGTGATGGTAAAGCTTTCAAGGTCAAACTTGTAGACTTTTGCGTAGTACATGTCGCTTATAAAGACTGTCTTTCCGTCTGCGCTGGGGGCTGCGTGCCTCATGCTGGCTTTTGGAATTTCCAGTTTGTTTATTCTTGCAAAGCTTTCAGTGTCAAAGGCTTCGAGGGTGCCGGATTCGTAGGAGAGGACGAGGAGCTTTTTTCCGCCGTCGTAGAAGTAAAGGCCGCGGGGGGCTTTTCCTGTCCTTAGTTTTGTAATGACTTTGCCTGAGTCGTAGTTGATGAGAGAAACGTCGTTTGAGCACCAGTTGGAGACTGCAAGCATGTTTTTTTGCGGGCACCATTCGATTATTTTTGACCAGACTGCGTTTGTGGGGATTGCGCGTTTGTATTCAAAGCCGGGGTAGGTGTATTCGTAGACGGTTGCGGTTGTCATCTGCGAGACAAAGAAGGCGTTTTTTGAGGGAACAAAGATTCCTTCCGCAAAGCCTACTTTTTTTGCGTTGGGCGGGTTTATGCGCTTTATGATTTTCTTTTCCTTTATGCTGAATATGTCAAAGCCGTCGTCTTCCAAGAGGGGCATTACTATGTATTCTCCGTCCGGGCTAAAGACAACCTGCTTTGGCTGCCTTCCGCACTTGTAGACTCCGATTCTTTCTGCCTGTACGCTGGGCGTTGAGTTTGCTCCTGCCCCCGCACTGTCTGCACTTGCGTTAAGTGCCAAAAATGCTTGTGTAAAAATAAAGGTGAGTGATAGCAAAATAAATTTCTTCATGTGTTAATGATAGCGCTTGTTTTTATGAAAAGCAACTGGAAATCAGTTTGGGGCGGAACGGGAAGAAAAATCTGGATGAAAATCCATTTGCGCGGAGCGAACCAGGCAGCATAGCTTCAAGCCCCGAAGGGAGTCAGATTCCTATTACCTCGCATCATGGATTTTCAGCCAGATTTTCCTGGTAGTGAAGCCCAAAACTGATTTCCATGTTGTGCCAGTATGAATTATTGCTTTTAGAAAGAAAATGTGCTAAAGTAATATTGATGGAAAAAGTTTTTCTTGTGCTGATTTTTGTGTCTGCGTTTTTTTGCGCTTCCTGCTCATCCCAGAACGACTCTTCATCGGAATCCCGTGCAACGCTAAGGAGCGAGGCCGAGCTTTTGTGCTCGTCTACAAACTGGACTTCCCAGATAGACGCTTCTTTGCTTGCGGGAAAAGTATCCGGCATTCCGGGAGTTACCGCGTCTGTTCCGCAAGACACCTTTAGTCTTAATGCCGTTTTGGAAAGCATGCCGCCGGTTTACCCTTCGCTTCCGGATTTTTACGAGCTGGATTTGTCCGGCATGGAAGCGGATGCCAGGGTGGTGCTTGATTCTTTTTGCAAGGCGCTTGTTTCGGGCAAGGATGCGGAGACCTTCTTTGAAGCCAAGAACCTTTATTCCCTTGCGATTTTTCGCTACGACTTGCGCATGGAACTGGGTAAGAATTTTTCTTTGCAGTCCTACGTGGCAGGGAAGCCGGGTTCAACAAAGAATGTCTATGAGTGCCCGGTGCGGTTTTTGCTAAAGAACGGCTATAGCTTTGATGCGGTTGTTTATGTTCAGAAAAATGAAGAAGCGTGGAAGATTAGCCAAATAACTTTTAGGAATTCGTATCAGGAATAGATAGAATAGGAGAAATATATGGCAGGAGAGTCTTTAGAAAATATTACCAAGCTGGAACGCGACGTTGTTATAAAAGCTTTTAGCGAGCAAAAGATACCGCTTACGCTTACTATGGAGCGTTCTGCAAACCATAACTATGTATATGCTAATGAATTTTTTCCTGTTGTGCTTTCCCCAGATTCATACAAGATTACGGAAGACGGTAGCGGAGTAATCAGGAAGTCTGTTCAGGATGCCGCAATGTTTGCTGGTATGGTCTGCCGTGTTGAATTCTATTTTAACCGGGTAGGGCTTTTCTTTATGACAAAAATTGTGGAGCGCAGGGAAGGGTATTTCTTTTCCATTCCACAGGAGATTGCAAGAATCCATGACCCTGCCAAGGACGGTGTTGGTGGAGAGTTGAGCTTTAAGGCAAGCCTTTCTTTTGCGGCAAGGGGCAACAGCAGCGTGTCTTACGAATGCATTCCCCCATGCGAGGAATACAACCTTTTTTCCAAGCCTGTTTTTTCCGACATTCCCGCTGAATTTCAGAATGCCGCAAAGAACATGCTGGGTGGTTTTATAGCTGATGCAAAAAAGAGCATGTCTCCGTCTGTGGGGAACGGCCTGCATCTTATTCCTGTCTGCCGCTACCTTGTTTCTCCCTTGGCGGTAAGAACGGCGTCTTTCCAGGGGCGGGTAGAGCCAATGGACATTATCTTTGTGGACGAGCAGCGTTTTGTTGCCGCAACTGGAAACACAACAAACCTGCTGGAGCTTGAGGGGGAATACGTCCTTACCTTTGAATTTGACATAAGGCCTGAGCATCATCTAAAGCGCACGATAAAAGTTCCCTGCACTGTGGAAAACATTTATTCTTCTGGAGAAAAAAGGTGCTTTGTATGCCGCTACCTTGGCATTAAGGCAGAAGACTCGCGCTTTATTATGGAAAAGAAAAAGTACTAGTCTTCCTCTTTCTTTTTGCGCCTGTGGCTTTTGTTTGTTCCTATGATTACCGCAAAGGGCTGCAGAAGTTCTATGTTTTCGCAGACAATTTTGATTATTACCATGAGCGGTACTGCAAGGATCATGCCCAAAAATCCCCACATCCATCCCCAGAAAGAAAGGCTTACCAATATGATGAAGGGGGAAATGCCTAGGTCTGAGCCTTCCCAGCGCGGTTCAATTATGTTGCCCAAAATCATGTTGATGCTGACTGTTGCAATTCCTATGAAGAGGACTAAGCCCCATTCCGGGTAGAATTGCAGCAGGGCAAAGAGCGTTGTAAGTGCGCAGGAAATTATTGAGCCAAAGCTTGGTATAAAATTTAGCACGAATGAAAGGAAGCCCCAGAGCACGGGGAAGTCCATCTTTGCAAAGAAGGTTATGGCAAAGACAAGGATTCCTGTAAGAAGCGATATTATGAACTTGATTGAAATGTAGTGGGTTACGTCGCTTATTGTGTTTTCCGCAATGTTAAGAATCTTTTTGCCAAATTCCCTGATGGGAAAAGCCTTTGTTATTTTGTCCTTCATTGAATTTATTTCGAGCAGCAGGAAAATGGTAAGCAGGCCCACGACAAGGAACTTTTTTGTAAAGTCAACTATTGAGCCGCTAAGCGTAAAGGCCATGTTCTGCAGGGTGGAGCGCACCTTGATTGAATTCCAGAGGTTTACGAAAAGGGATGAGTCTTCCTCATAATGAATTTTGAAAGTTCTGCAGAAGGTCTGGTAAATGGATGTAAAGCGCTCTTCGTATTTTGGATAGGTGTGGACTATTGTGCTAAGGCTGTTTGCAAGCAGGTTGCCAATAAAATAAAGGGCAAAGAGGGCTACAACGATTACTATTATTACGCAAAGTGCCCAGGGAATGCGCAACTTGTGCAGTTTTTTGCAGAAGGGGTAGAAGACAAAGGAAAGCAGTATGCTTACCGTAAGCGGAATAAAAAAAGCGTTTAAAATTTTTAGTATGGCCACCAGGGTGATGAGGGCAAAGAAGAGCAGTATAAGAAAAATTGATTTTGCAAAGTTTTGTGTCTTCATTTGCCTCTTCTCCCAGTGCTGGTGAATGCTAGCTGTTCTGCTTTGGGCTTATCTTGTCAAAGCCGCAGAAGGGAACGAGTGCCGGCGGAATTGTAACTGAACCGTCTGCATTCTGGTAGTTTTCCAGTATTGCAAGCATTGCCCTTCCTACGGCGATTGCAGTTCCGTTGAGCATGTGCACGTACTTGTTCTTTCCGTCGTCGTCGCGGTACTTTACGTTAAGGCGGCGTGCCTGGTAGTCCGTGCAGTTTGAAGTTGATGTTACTTCTCCCCAGTCGCCTTCGGGGTGTTCTTCGTCTGCGCGTCCCGGCATCCATGCTTCAAGGTCCCACTTGCGGTAGGCTGGCGCGCCAAGGTCTCCTGTGCATGTGTCCACTACGCGGAATGGAATGCCAAGGCCTGTAAAGATTTCTTCTTCTATTAAGCGCAGCTGCTCGTGGATTTTGTCGCTTTCTTCCGGCAGGCTGTAGACGAACATTTCCACCTTGTCAAACTGGTGTACGCGGTAAAGTCCCTTTGAAAAGTGGCCTGCTGCTCCAGCTTCGCGGCGGAAACAGTGGCTTAGACCGCAGTAGAAAAGAGGAAGCTTTGACTTGTCAAGGATTTCGCCTGAGTGGTAGCCGCCCAGGGTGATTTCTGCGGTTGCAACAAGGCATGTGCCCTCGTCTTCTATGCAGTAGACGTTGCTTTCGTTTCCGCGCGGATTAAAGCCGATTCCCTGGAGGATTTCCTGCTTTGCAACGTCCGGAGTGATGAATGTTGTAAAGTTGTGCTTGCGGAGGATGTTGAGTGCGTACATGATAAGGGCCTGTTCAAGGAAGACTGCCTCGTTTTTGAGGTAGTAGAACTTGGGGCCAGAAACCTTTGTTCCGCGGTCAAAGTCTATGAGTCCGAGTGCCTCTCCAAGCTGAACGTGATCCTTTGGCTTAAAGTCGAACTTGCGGGGAGTTCCAACCTTCTTTACTTCGAGGTTTTCTGTGTCAACCTTTCCGATTGGAACTGCCGGGTTTGCCATGTTTGGAATCTTGCGGGCGGCTTCGTCCAAAAGCTGTTCTTTTTCTTCAAGTTCCTTCTGGGCCTGGGCAATTTCGTCCTTGAGGGCTTTTCCTTCTTCTATATATTTCTGCCTTGTTTCTGCGTCCAGCTTATGCTTCATTGATGCTGCGTTTGCGTTGCGCTTCTGCTGGAGGTTCTGCAATTTTGTGGTTAGGGCTGTGCGCTCGTCGTAGAGTTTTACAACAAGGTCTGCGTCTGCCGTCATGTTGCGGTTTTTGATGTTTTCCTTAACGGCTTGGAGGTTTTCCTTTATGAATCTGTAGTCTAACATATTTTCCTCTGGGAATGTGATGATTGATGCAAATACTATACAGTAAAAATGATTTTACTTCAAGTTAGGCTGTGCAGAATGCTTTGCAAAAAAAATGCGGCGCTTACAGATGCAAGTGCCGCATAAAAATCTATGAATCAATCTGGCTTGGAATTATCTTATGTCTATGTACATGCGCTGGATGTAGGTTATCCTGTTGTTGGCGGCTTCCCAAAGTGAGCTCTGAGGATAGCGGTTTACCAGAGTTTGGTAGGTGTGGAGGGCAGACTTGATGTTCCTAGATGGGGAAGGGGCTTCGAGTGCGCGTGCTTCGAGGTAGAGTGCCTGGTCCATCTTTGATTCGTCTGCATTTTTGTAGAATTCCTGGATTGTTGCAAGGCATTCTGCATACTGTTTTGCGTCGTATTCCTGCTGGGCCTTCTTTAAAAGATCTCCGGCTGCTACGTTTGCCGCCTGGTTTTGGCTTGCCGGGCGCTGTTCCTGGATTTGTGAGCCTGAGCTTCTTTCTATTGAAGTGCCTGTGGAAGAAGATGCCACAATCTTTGGGCTTGATTTGCTTTCTGCCTGTGCGGGTCTTTCCGTTACGGCTTCCGTGGCTTTTGGTGCGGCTTCTTCTGCCGGGAGGTTTTTGCCACGCTGTCCCTTTGGCACGTAGTCTGCGTAGTTTGGTGCGCTTACGTGGGTGTCACGCTCTGTTTCCGTAGAAACTGAAACTGCAAGGTAGTCTTCTATGAACTTTCCTGCAAGTGCGTCGTTCTTGTAGAAATGCAGGACTGTGCTTCCGCTTTTTGTTGCCTTTAGGGTGAATTTTGTCTCTTCACCGTCGGGGGAAACTTTGCGGCCGTAGTAGCGCATAAGGTCGTTTGCGTCTTTTTCGCCAAGATAAATCCATCCTGAGCCCGGGTAAATTACGTCCAAGTACTGGCTGTTCTTTACAGTAACGGAGCGGCTGGGCTTTTCGTCTTCTGCAGGAACTGGTGTTTTTGCCTTCTGTTCGCTCTGGCTTGCCTTTGGTGCAGGGCTTGCTTCTTTTTCTGTAGGTACAGGAGCTGGCTTTGCTACTGGGGCATTGCTTGCAGAATTGCCTGTTGCGGGTGAAGTAGTGGCTGGGCGGG
>DJYC01000045.1:0-58730 GCA_002448445.1 Treponema sp. UBA6988 | reverse complement strand
GGCTGGGCGGGCTGTATTGCCGCTGCCAGAGTTCTGCCTTTGTGCTGGGCTTTGCGTCTGTGCTTTTGCAGGCTGCTTTGCCGGCTCTTTTGCTGCAGGTTTTGTGTTCTGGACAGGCTGTTTTGGAGCGGCTGGCTTTGCTTCTGTTTTTGCGGGCTGCTTTGCCGGAGTTTTTGCAGGCTCTTTTGCCGTTGCTGGCTTTTTCTTTGGTTCAGTTTCCTTTATCTTGAGGTTTGCTTCCGGCTCCTGCTTCTTTTCGCTGTCTTTCTTTTCCTGGGCATTGGCTTTTGGGAAAGCAGGTACGGTTTTTGTTGAAGGTGTATCCCATGAGTGCTTTTCCTGAACAGGTGCGAGTGGGCCGTCAATTCTTTCTTCTGCGGGTAAGCCTGGACCGGATGTTATGGAAGATTCCGTTGTGCGGGTTTCCGTAGTTACGGTTTTTGTGGTTACTGTTTCTGTAGTGACCTTTGTGGTGGTGTAGGGCGGTTCCACGATTGTGGTTGTCTGTGCAGAAGATGCCCCTGTCTGGGCTGGGGCTGCCTGTGTCTGGCTGCTTTCTGCCGGGACAGTGCCTGTGGTGGCAGCGTTCTGTGCCTTTGTCTGCGCCGGAGTTGCGGCTTCAAAGTCTGTTGCCTCTTTGCCTGTGTTTTCGTAGACGTTCTTTTTTTCTGCCGGTTCTTTGTCTGCCGCATGGAATTCAACAGGCTCTTTTGTTCCTGCTGCCTGTGGAGGAAGAACTATTGTTTCGCTTTCTTTTAGGTCAGCCACAACGTCTTTTACTTCCGTTCCGCTTGTTACGGTGGAACTTTGGGCTGCTCCGTTAATCATAGAAAACGGAATTAGCGCGCAGGCAAGGATAAAACCTGCTTTATTTGCGGATAAAGAAAATCTCTCTCTTATTTTTTTCATGGAGCTGCTCCTATTATTTCATCAACAAGCACATCGTTGGCCTGCTTTAGTTCGTTCATATTGACGGTGTTGGGGTTGGAAAACCATTTTTCAATTTCTTCCTGGCTCCAGCTTTCTTTGGGCTCACGGGAAAAATAATAGTCTTCCGTAAGCTTTATGTTGCTGGGCGGGATAAATTCATCCTCAGACTTGAAGTCCTCCCGCTTTACGTTGCCAATTTTCTTCTGGTTGCAGGAATGTACTCCAAGTACTATTAGGGCGCACAGAAAAAGAAAGAGGATTATGCCCAGTATGGTTACTGCAAGGCGGCTTGTCCTCTGCGCAAGATTGTGGTAAGCGTCTTTTATATTGTCTAAAAAATTCATAGGGCTAAGAATCTACCTCTTCTCTTTAAGTTTCGGCATTTTTGCACCAAGAATTTTATGTATTTTGGTTAGTATTTTGCTCAATTTTGCCTAATTTTGCATTTCCCCTGGATTTTCCTGCTTTTGGGAGAAATTTTCGCCTTCTTCTGCGGAAATTTCTTCCTTGCTGGCAGGTGTCTCTGTTTCTACAGCTGCATTTTCTGTAGCAGGGGCATTTTCTGCTTCGACAGGAGTCTCCTCTTCGGCTGGTGTTTCTCCTTCTGCAGGGGCATCCTCTGTGGCAGTTGTCTCTGTTTCTCCTTCTGCAGGGGCATTTTCTGTAGCAGGGGCATTTTCTGCTTCGGCAGAAGCGTTTCCAGTGGCAGGAGCTTCATCTTCCGGCTTGGTCTCTTCCTTTAAGGTTCCGTCTGGATTGTGCTCGCGGCGGGGCGGGCGCGGTGGAATTACGATTCCCTCTTCTGCCGGCACGTCCTCTTCCACAAAGCCATCATCGTCGTCAAAGGTAAGCTCACCGTTGCTTGTCTTTTCATCGAGGCGGATTGCAATAACCTTAGAAATACCGCTTTCTTCCATAGTAACACCGATTGCAGAGCTTGCACCCACGGCTGTCTTCCTGTTGTGGGTAATAACGATGTACTGGCTAACGTTTGCAAATGCCCTAAGAGCCGTAACAAAAGAAGCTACGTTCTTGTCGTCAAGGGCGGCGTCAATCTCGTCCAAAAGACAGAATGGGCTGGGGCGGACCTGATATGTTGCAAAGAGAAGGGCAAGGGCTGTCATTGTCTTTTCTCCACCGGAAAGCAGGGAAATGTTCTCCAGCTTTTTTCCAGGCGGCTGTGCGTAAATTTCTATACCTGTTGTAAGCACGTTGGCAGGATCCACAAGGCGTAGCTCTGCGCGTCCTCCTGTAAAGAGGCGGCGGAACATGTTGTGGAAATTCTTCCTGATTTTGGTGTAGGTGTCAAGGAACATCTCTGAAGACTTTGTGCGGATTTCTTCACTTACGCGGACAAGCTTTTCCAAGGTCTGCTTTGTGTCGTTGTAGCTTGCCTGCTGCCTTTCGTAGCGGTCCTTTTCCTCTGCAAACTGTTCAACGGCCATAAGGTTAACCTGTCCAAGATCGGTAATCTTCTGCTTAGTCTGGCTAAGCTTTTCGCGGAGGCTTGAAGTGTTTTCCGTAATGGTGTACATGCGCTCTTCGTATTCCATAAGGTCGCGAGAGTAGTTGTCCTGGAAGTTCTGCTTGATGTTGCGGATTTCCGTTTCGTTTTGGGCTATTGAGATTGAGAACCTTTCAAGCTGGGCCTGGTACTTGTTGCGCTCTTCCTGCTTTTTCTGAAGGGCGTTCTTCTTTCCGCTTACACGGCTGTTGCATTCCAGAATCTGGCTGTCAAGATCCTTAAGTTCCCTAGCCGTTGCCTCGCCCCTCTGCTGGAGTTCCGCAATCTCTTCGTCTATGGTCTCAATCTGGCCTTCCATGTCGTCCTTGTGGCGGTTTTCCTCAAATAGTTCTTCCTGCTGCTCCTGAAGGGCTGTCTGCTGTGAGGCCAGTGTTTTCTTTAGGGTTGAAATCTGCTGCTGGCAGGAATGAATCTGCTGAACCATTTCCGCATGGTTTATGCGCAGTTTGCCAAGGGTTTCCTTGTATTCCTCTATCTTCTTGTTCAGCTCTGCATTGCGCTCGCTAAGGCTTGCGTTTTCTTCGCGGATGGAATTAATCTTGGAAATATTGTCCTGTATGGAAGAGTCAATCCCGCGCTTTTTGGTGATGATACCTTCCGGCGAAAGGAATTCATCTATAAACTGGGGCGTTGTCTTTGTGTAGCTTTCTATGTTTGAGCTAAGTTCCTGAAGCATTTTGCCCAGGTCTTCAAAAGCCTGAACTGCATCTGCGCTGAATTTTGCGCTGTCCTTTTCAGAATGGTTGGGAAGGGATGCAAAGTCCTTAAAGATATTGGTTCTTCCTGTTGCAAAGATTTTAATTTTTTCAAGGGTAGTGGAAAGTTCTTCCTTTGCAGCTTTGTTTGCCTGTGAAGAGTAACCTGCGTCCTTTAGCTTTGCGTCAAGTTCTTTTACAATGTCTTCCGTGATAGCCGCAAGTTCCTTCTGAAGCTGGTCGCGCTCTGCGTCAAGGTTGTGAATCTTTCCGTTGTTGGTGCCAATAATCTTCTGGTTCTCGTCAATTTGCCCGGATGACTGTGTTATGTTTTCGGTAAAGCTTTCTATGTTCTTGTTTATGTCGTCAAGGTTCTTGTTCTTTTCGTAAAGTTCTGCATTCTGGCTGTCTATGTCCTCGTTGTATTCGTCTATGCGTTCCTGAATGTTCTTGATGCGGTTTTCTATCTGGCCGATTTTTTCCTTGATTGTGCTGAACTGGTCACGGAGCTGCTTTGCCATGTTCTTTTTGCCGTTCTGCTCGGTAAAAATCTTTATGCTTTCCTGCTCCTTGCTGCCCCTCTGTTCCTCAAGGGCCTTGATTTTGTCGGTGTTCTCGTTGAGCGTTGCGTATATTTCTTCTATTTCCGCAGCAACAGCGTCGCGTTTTTCCTCCGCCTCTTTTTTCTCTGACTCGTGGCGGCTCTTGTTCTGCGTAAAATCCTTAAGCTTAAGGAGCTGAATGTCCAGCTCAAAGTTGAATTTGTCTTCGTTTAGCTTGCGGAATTTTGCGGTTTTGTCTGACTGAACCTTGAGCGTTTCGTAGGTGCGCTTTGTTTCGGCAAGACCAACGTCTATTTGGGCAAGGTTTGCCCTTGTGCGCTCAAGTTCGCGCTCTGCCTCAAGAACCTGGGCCTTGCTGCGGCTAATACCTGCGGCTTCCTCAAAAAGGTAGCGGCGGTCTTCCGGCTTGGAAGAAAGAATCTGGTCAATCTTACCCTGTTCCATAACCGAATATGCTGCCTTACCAACACCTGTGTCCATAAAGAGTCGGCGTACTTCCGTAGCGGTGCACTGCCTGTTGTTGATAAAGTATTCATTTTCGCCTGAGCGGTAAAGCCTTCTCTTAAGTGCAATTTCTGAATCAGCAATGTCCAGAATACCCTTTTCGTTGGCAATTGTAAGCGTAACTTCTGCCACGGAAAGGGCTGGGCGGGCTTCCGTACCGTTAAAGATAACGTCTTCCATGGAAGCTGCGCGGAGGTTCTTTGACTTGTTTTCTGCCAGAACCCACTTTATGGCATCAACAACATTACTCTTTCCGCATCCGTTTGGACCCAAAAGCGCCGTAATTCCGTCAGAAAAATTTATGTGAGTACGGTCTGCAAAAGATTTAAAACCGTAAATTTCAAGACTCTTTAAAAACACAAACGATTCCCCTAAAAAATAGTTCCACGATTATAGCAAAAAACATGCTTTTTAACAAGCGGTTGAATTTTAAGTCTTAATTTTATATTGAAATTAGACGGTGTTTTAGAGGACGGCGTCTTCCTTGCTCTACCATTTTTTTATGCCATGTTGGACGAGGTAAAGTAGTGACCATGGAAAAACTGGAGTTGGGCGGTATCTATGTTGTTCATATTAGTTCTTACCGCAATCGGTAAAAGGCCGTTTGCAGACAAAGGCGCGGCAGGCCGTGGAGGGGTTGCCGCAGGCAAGACCGCCGCTTGCGGCGGGCCGAGCGTTAGCGGGCCCCGGAAGGGCCACACAAGGGGCATGAATCTTCTTTGGGTAAATTTGACGGACAACAGAAAAAAGTGCCGCAAGAAAAAAGAAAAATATTTTATAGCTACAAAATTGCCCTGGCTGCTGTACACACCGCAAGGATTCCGGCTGCCATAAAGGGGGCGAAGGGGATTTTTGCCTTGTGTCCGTTTTTTTTGCCTGTTTTTTTATCTAGGAGGTATTTGCTTGCAAAGTAGAGGGCGCAAATAAGGCTTGCTGCTGCGTAGGAGAGGAATGCGAGGTTTGCACCGGCGCAGAGTCCGCAGAGGATGCTGTACTTAACGTCTCCAAGCCCCATGCCAAAGTTTGTGATTCGCCTTACCGCGTAAAAGAGCAGGGGAGAAAGTGCTGCTCCCAAAAGGCCCTGCGCAATGAGGTCGCGCGCAAAAAGGGCCTGGTAGGCAAGAAGGGCTGCGCTTCCCGCTATGATTGTCCAGTCTGGAATCATAAGTTCCCTTATGTCTTTTACGACCGCCGCTATGGAAAAGAGGGCAAAAATGAGCAGGCAGATCCAGTTCACTGTTTGCCTTTGCCCTTGTCTTCTTTGCCGTCATTTTCTTCTGCATCAGGCCTTGGAGACGTAAGCTTTCCCTTGTAGAGTATCTTTGGGTAGACCTTGAGCCCCAGCTTTTTTTCAAGCTTGGCAAAGTCCTGCATTTCGTAGGCATCACCAATTACGCAGTTCATGCCGGTTTTTCCAGCCCTTGCCGTTCGTCCTGCCCGGTGGATAAAGAAGTCTGCTGTCTGGGGCAGGTCAAGCTGAACTACGTGGGTAACGTCCGGAATGTCAAGTCCGCGGGATGCAAGGTCTGTGGTAACAAGGATTGAAACCTTTCCGCTTCTAAAACGGTCGATTGCAGATTTTCTTTCCTGCTTTCCGATTTTTGCGCTAAGGGCTTCACATTCAAGTTTTCTGTAGCGGAGTTTTGACGCTATGTTTTCTATTTGGTCGCTTTTTGCCGTAAAGACGAGCAGTTTTTTTGGCTTTACCGCGTTGATGAAGCTTCTTAGCGTGTCTATCTTATCCCTGCGTTCTGCAAAGATTGCCACGTGGGTGATTCTTTTCCTTAATACATCTTCCGTTGGCAGTGTTACAAATTCTATTGCGCTGGCTGCCTGTTTTTGGTTTGCCGGATTTTGGTCTGCCGGGGTGTTTCCAGAATCTTTTGCTCCTGCATCTTTGCTTCCGTTTGCGGCCATGTCTGTAGAAATTTTGCCAGCAGAATCTTTGCTGCCGGAAGCCTTACCTCTTTCTGCCGGGGCTTTTTCTTCAGAGGCCCTGTCAATTGCATCGCGGGCATTCTGAAGGACTTTCCGCGTATAGTCGCTAACCGTTGCGGAATTTCCTATAAGCTGAACCCGCCTTGGAAGCCTTTCCAAAAGCCCTTCCGTTGCATCGCGGAGCTCCGGGCTTAAAAGCCTGTCTGCTTCGTCAAGAACAAGAGTTTCCACCGCATCTGCCTTAAGCTTTTTAAGATGAATAAGTTCAAGAAGCCTTGCTGGCCCTCCAATAACAATCTGGGGTTTTTCCTTTAGAAGCTCTACCTGGCGCGAAATTGGTGCCCCGCCTATGCAAAGGGCGCACTTTACGTCGCTAACAAGCCTTACCTGGGCCTTTATCTGGGAAGCAAGCTCGTATGTGGGGGATGCAACAAGCACCCTGACCGGATTTGAGCTTTTCGGATTGTCGCAAAGCCTCTGCAATATTGGAAGCAGATAGGCAAATGTCTTTCCAGTTCCTGTTTCGCTCTGGAACATAAGGTTTTTGCCCTCTGCAACAAGGGGCATTATTTTTTGCTGAACCGCAGTCGGGGAAGTTATTCCCGCCGCGCTAAGCCTTTTAATTATTTCTTCGCCAATACCAAAATCAGAAAATTGCTTGTCCATAAAAAGACTATAGCATATTATAGATTTTTTTGATATACTCTATGCATGAAATTTGGAATCGATACATTCGGCTTGGATCACGGCCGCTCAGGTTTGGGATCCTATCTCTTTTCCTTAATGCCCTTTCTTCCTGACGTTGATGGCCTTGAATATGAGCTTTTCGGGGCGGAAATAGACCGCTATACCTATACGGACAAAAAGGCCTGTCCCTTCTTTAGCGCAAATGTTCCCGACAGCCTAGCCGCAGAACGCTTCTGGCATTCATTCAGGGCAAATTCATTCGCAAAAAAAAGAGGTTATTCCGCCGTATTGTATACAGCAGGTTCCCGCATGATTCCGTCGTCTTTTAAAGTTCCGGGCGTTGCAGTCGTAAACGACATAATGAGCAGCCTCTTTGAGCGCAAGGGTGACCGCTGGTATTCAAGCAAGGTCCGCAAGGGGCTTTCCCGCGCAAACTGTATAATAGCGGCCAGCAAATTCATAAAAAAAGATTTGGAAAAAGCTGGCGTAAAGGCAAACAGAATAGAAATAATCCATAACGGCATAGACCACAGCCTTTTCTTTCCAAAAGCAGCGGTTGAAGGTGATTCGGAAATAATAGACATAAAACCCTTTGCAATAAAAAAGCCCTACATAATCTATGCAAGCAGAA
This sequence comes from Treponema sp. UBA6988, assembly GCA_002448445.1. Classification (GTDB taxonomy): domain Bacteria; phylum Spirochaetota; class Spirochaetia; order Treponematales; family Treponemataceae; genus Treponema_D. Next base: position 51,257 of record DJYC01000045.1, on the reverse strand, counting down.
TGCAGAATGACGAAAAAAAGCATGTTGAACTTATAAAGGCCTTTTCTGTCTACAAGGAAAAGTCTAAGTCTCCAATCAGACTTGTTATTGCAGGAAGCGAAGAGTCTGAATACGGGGAAAAGGTTCACCGTTCAGCCCTGGAGTCAGGCTTTGCAAGCGACATATTCATAACAGGCTATTTTCCCCACGAAAATTTCCCGGAGCTTTACCGCAATGCAGAAGCATGTGTCTTCCCGTCCGTGAACGAAGGGGTGGGGCTTTCCGTAATGGAGGCTATGGCTACAGGTTTGCCGGTGGCTTGCGCAAACTACGGTGCACTTCCTGAAGTTACCGGTGGCAAGGCACTCTATTTTGACAGCAATAATATAGAAGAAATGTCTTGTGCCATAGAAAGCGTGCTCTCTGATACAGAGCTAAGAAAGAAGCTTGTCGCAGACGGTCTTGAATGGACCCGCCGCGTTTCTTGGGAGCGTACAGCGCAGGAAACAGTTAATGTTCTAAAAAGTCTCTGCTAGTTTTTTTTGATTGAATTTTTTAGGACGGTAGTCTTGTTTGCTCTACTATAAAATTTTTACTCTAATTCGACCGAACATGCCTATGCGTCACCGCCGTCGCTTGAAACTTCGTTGCGAGAACCGGGGTTCCTGAATATTTTGTATTGGAAATAGCGCCAAGGATGGCGCGTTATTTCGTTGCTATATAAGTAGGGTAAGTTTTCGCAGAAAACTTACGTGAACAAAATCCCACGGAGGGGATTTTGTTCACAGTGCCCCTCCATGGCGGCGTAGGTTGCCATACGGCTTTGCAAAGCTAGGCTGTCTTCTGGTCTATAAGAAGGGTCTGTGCTTCGGGAATGTATTTCTGGTTTACAATGTCCGGCGTAATCTCAAGCTTCTTTTTGCCCTTAACGCTTGGAACTTCAAACATTATATCAAGCAGAACCTTTTCAACGATTGCCCTAAGTCCGCGTGCACCAGTCTTGCTCTTTATTGCTATGCTTGCAATCTCGTCTATGGCTTCCTCGCTAAAGGTAAGGTCCACGTCGTCTATTGCAAAGCTTGCCTGGAACTGCTTTGTAATTGCGTTCTTTGGCTCCGTGAGTATGCGTTTAAGGTCGTCGCGGTTAAGCTCCTTGAGTGCACAGGTCATTGGCAGGCGGCCAATAAGTTCCGGTATGATGCCGAATTTTACAAGGTCGTCGCTTGTTACCTGGTTCAAAAGTTCCATGCGCTCTTCTTCCGTGCGGTGTGTTCCTTCTGCACCAAATCCAATGGAAGAAGAAGCCATACGCTCTTCAATTATCTTGTCAAGGCCTACGAATGCACCTCCACATATAAAGAGGATGTTCGTGGTGTCTATGTCTATCATCTCCTGGTTGGGGTGCTTTCTTCCACCCTGAGGTGGAACAGAGGCATGGGTTCCTTCAAGAATCTTAAGGAGCGCCTGCTGTACGCCTTCACCGGAAACGTCGCGCGTAATGGAAGTGTTTTCGCTCTTGCGGCTAATCTTGTCAATTTCGTCTATAAAGATAATGCCCCTTTCTGCTGCGCTTACGTCACCGTCAGCTGCGTTAATCAGCTTGAGCAGTACATTCTCTACGTCTTCGCCTACGTAACCGGCTTCTGTAAGGGTTGTGGCATCCGCAATTGCAAAAGGAACCTTAAGCTTCTGTGCCAAAGTCTTTGCAAGAAGGGTTTTTCCGCTTCCTGTCGGACCAAGAAGCAGGATGTTGGACTTTTCAATTTTTACGTCCGTTTCCAGCTGCTTTTCCTTTGGAATGGAAAGCTGCTTGTAGTGGTTGTATACAGCAACGGAAAGAACCTTCTTTGCCATGTCCTGTCCAATAACGTACTGGTCCAGGTATTCCTTGAATTCCTTTGGAGACGGGACATCTTCCATGTCTATTGGGCGGATTGAATGGCGTTCGTCATTCAGCACCGTTTGGCATGCGGCCACACAGTTTTCGCATATGTAAATGTCATCATTTGGTGCTTTTACAACGCGGCGGTTGGCGTCTGCCGGTCTTCCGCAAAAAGCACAGTATTGCTGGTCATTCTTTCCAAAACCGCGCATTATTTCTTTGCTCCTTTTTTGGCACTGTTCATTATATGGTCAACGATTCCGTATTCCTTGGCTTCTTCTGCGGACATGTAAAAGTCACGCTCCATGTCCTTTGCAACTTCTTCCTCGGATTTTCCCGTCTGCTCCGAGAGGTAACGGATGCTAAGCTTTTTAAGACGGACGATTTCCTTTGCCTGGATTGCAATGTCGCTTTCCTGACCCTGGGCTCCACCCCATGGCTGGTGAATCATCACGCGGCTGGAGGGAAGGGCATAGCGCTTGCCCACTGTTCCGCCTGCAAGAAGCATTGCACCCATGCTGGCCGCCTGACCCATGCAGATTGTCTGCACATCGCACTTAACGTACTGCATTGTGTCGTAGATGGCAAGACCTGCTGTTACGCTTCCGCCCGGGCTGTTGATGTACATGTTTATGTCCTTTTCGGGGTTTTCGCTTTCCAAATAAAGCAACTGGGCAACAATAAGGTCTGCTGTTTCGTCACGGATTTCTCCGTCAACAAAAATGATGCGGTCCTTCAACAGCCTTGAATACAAGTCGTAGGCGCGTTCTCCGTTTCCGCTGCGCTCAATTACAGTTGGAACAAGTGTATTCATATATTCATTCATAAAAACTCCAAAGGGGCGCGGCATCAGTAAGCTGCGCAAATCTTTATTTACTTATACATATAATATAAATAAAAAAACGGAATGCGACAACTCAAAACGCCAATTATTTTTATAAAGTTAAACAATCGGCAATTTTAGCGGCATTCCGTTCTTTTGTGCAGGTTAGGGAAGAAAATCTGCCCTTTCCGCATCAGCTTTATTTTTCTTCCTTAAATAAATCTGCAAAAGTTGTCTTGTCGCCTTTTGCCACCTTTACTTCTTTGTAAAGTTCATCAAAAAGCTTGTTTTCCTTAACTTCGTCAACAAGGTATTCCTTAGCCTTAAGGTCCTTGTAGTGTTCCTTAACTTCGTCAAGGGTAATGCCATTTTCTTCGGCAATCTTGGCATATTCAGCGTCAACTTCTTCCGGTGTAACGGAGATGTTTTTGTCGCGCATAAGAGCGTCAACGATGATGCGGCTCTTGAGCATCTTTTCTGTATTGCCAACCCACTGCTCAAGCATTGCTTCCTTTGACTGGCCAGATGAAAGAATCATCTTTTCAAGCTGCTCTGGGCTTGTCTTGAACTGCTGTGCAAGCATGTTCCATCTTGCTTCGTTTTCTGCAGCAATCATAGACTTTGGCAAGTCGAATGGGGTCTTTTCAACAAGCTGGGAAAGGAGGCTCTGGTTCTTGATTTCCTTAATCTTCCTGTTCTTTGCAAGCTCCATGTTGTGCATTATGTCTTTCTTGAGGTCGTCAAGTGTCTTGTATTTTTCGTTTACGTCCTGGGCAAGGTCATCGTCCAGTGCAGGAAGCAGGCGTTCCTTGATTGCCTTTACCGTTACGCTGATTTTCTTTGTCTTTCCGGCAAGGTCTGCATCAGGATCCTTCTTGTCGTAGGTCTTTGTAATCTGCTTGGTCTCGTCTTTCTTCATGCCGGTGATTTCATCGTCAATCTTGTAGATGTTTTCGCCTGAGCCTACTGTGAACACAAAGCCCTCGCGTTTGCTGCCTTCGATTACATTGCCTGAGTCGTCAAGCTCTGAATAGTCGATTGTTACGATGTTGTCCTTTGCAACCGGGTCACCATCCTTCTTGTCTATTACGGATGCGTTGCGCTCCTGGATTGCCTTGAGCTCGTCCTGAAGGTCCTTGTCGCCGAGTTCAACAACAGGTTCCTTTACCGTTATGCCGCTGAAGCTTGCAACTTTTACTTCCGGGAATATGTCGTATGTTACGGTGAAGGTAAAGTCCTTTGATGTGTCGAATTCCGGCAGCTTGTCGCCTTCGAGGCGGGGCTGTGCATAGGGGAGGGGGCGGATGTCCTTTGCATCGTCTCCCTGGAGGATTTCGTTGAGTGCCTTGTCGATGAGGTCACCTGTGATTTCTGACTTTAATGCGTCGCCGTATTTGCTTTCCAATACGGAAACGGGAACGTGTCCCTTGCGGAAGCCGGGAATCTGGATGTTCTTTGCGTATTTTGCAATGCTTGACTTGTATTCGGCCGCAACGTCATCTTTGCTGATTGTAGCGGTGAGCTTTACGCTTGAGTTTTCAGTCTTTTTGATTTCTTTGGTTACGTTCACTTAGGGTTCCCCTTTTATGATAGATGTAAAAAAAAAGGCGATTTTAGAACTAATCTAAATCGCCCGAAGCTTAGAGCGGAAAACGGGAATCGAACCCGCAACATCGACCTTGGCAAGGTCGCGCTCTACCATTGAGCCATTTCCGCAAAATGCGTATATTCGCCAAAAGGCTAGAGCGGAAAACGGGAATCGAACCCGCAACATCGACCTTGGCAAGGTCGCGCTCTACCATTGAGCCATTTCCGCAAAACCATTCACTACAGGAATGTGTTAAAATGATACTACAGTATATGAAAGAAAGTGTCAATACCGTTTTGCCAAAAAATGAAATTTTAAGCAAAAAAAAGCACGGCAGGCACTGGAGGGGCCCGCCAAAGGCGGGTTGCGAACTCGTAGCAAAGCTACGGGCGAGCAATGGAGGGGGTAGGGACCCCCGGAACCCCGCAAGCGCCACGGTATGGGCACTGCCGGCAGCATAAAATTCGACCCGGCCTTGAAAGCCAAGTGCCGCAGAAAGGAAGCTAAGCCCTAAAGCCCCATCTCCATGTCAAAGAATTTTATGCCGCCTATTACGGACTTTGACACCCCGTGTTTTTTGTAGCCAAAGGCTTCGTAGAAGGGGATGAGGTGTTCCTCGCATGTGAGTGAAACCCTGCTTTTTCCGTCCGCCTTAGTTGCTCTGAGTATGCTCTCCATGAGTGCGTGTGCGATTCCCTGCCTGCGGAAGTCCGGGTGGACTGCAAGTCCGAATATCAGCAGGTTTCTGCCACTTGTCTTGAAGGAGCTGCCTGCCAAGAAGAGGTCGTCGGTTATGAAGTTCTGGTCGGATGGGCATCCGTTTACAAAGCCTGCTATTCTTCCGCCAGCCTCCGCCTTTAGGAAGTAGCCGGGGAAGTTTGCGAGCCTGTACAGGAAGGCTTCTCTTGATGCCGCTTTTCCGCCGCCAAAGCAGAGCCTTTCTATTTTGTGCAGTTCGTCCAGGTCCTTTGGAGAGGCAGTTGTGATTGAAAAGCTTGTCTTACTGTCTGAAGGCATATTCAAAGGCTTCCTCAAGGTCTGCCAAAAGGTCATCCGCGCTTTCAAGTCCTGCGGAAATTCTTACCGTGTTCTCTTCAATTCCGGCAGCCTTCAAATGCTCTCCGTCAAGCTCCGCGTGGGTAGTCTTGGGGGAGTTTACGATAAGCGACCTTACGTCTCCGATGTTGACGTGGTATGAAAAATACTTTAGGTGGCCTATGAACTTCTGCAGCTGGTCATGGTTGCCTGCAAAGCCGAATGAGAGGATTCCGCCGGTTCCCTTGGGGAAGTATTTCTGGGCCAGTGCCTTGAACTTGCTGTCCTTTGCCTCCGGGTGCTTTACCCATGCGACTTCTTTTTTTCCTTCAAGATAGGAGACAATCTTTTTTGCGTTGGCTGTCTGCTTTGCGACCCTTTCCGATATGGTGTCCAGTCCCTGCAGGATAAGGAAGGCGTCGAAGGGGCTTAGGGCTGCGCCTATGAATTCCAGGTAGAAGGCCCTGAGGTGTATGAGCAGGGGGGCTGCCGGGTCAATGTCTGCCGGAGAGCGGGCTTCTCCTTTCTTGTTCCTGATTTTGTAGGATTTTTCGTAGAACTGGGGGAACTTTTCCTTTGAGTAGTTGAATTTGCCGCTTTCCACTACAAGGCCTGCTATTGTGTTGCCGTGGCCACCGATTGCTTTGGTTGCAGAGTATACAACGATGTCAACACCATGCTCTATTGGGTTGAGCAGGAAGGGGGTTGCAACCGTATTGTCTACGATGAGCGGAATGCCGTGCGAGTGGGCAAGGTCTGCTAGGGCCTTTATGTCGTATAGCTCGGCGTTGGGGTTGCTGATTGTCTCTATGTAGATGCCTCGGGTCTTTTCGTCTATTTCTGCCTCGTATGACTTTACGTCAAAGCGGTCCTTTACGAATTTGATGCTGGAGCCGAAGCGGGGGAAAAAGTGGGAGAAGGAGTCTTCGCTTCCGCCGTAGAGGGAGTGGGGGGCAACTATGTTTCCGCCGCCTTCCGTTAGAGCAAGGATTGTGTAGGAAATTGCCGCCATTCCCGAAGCAAGGGCAACTGCTCCGTGTGCTCCGTCAAGGGCTGCAATCCTTTCTTCCAGAACTGACACCGTTGGGTTTCCTACGCGGGTGTAGATTCCCGCCGCTTCTTCCATTGCCCAAAGTGAAAGTGCCCTGTCAACGCTTCCCAGGTCGAATGATGCCGTCTGGTAAATGGGCACGTTTACTGCGTAGTTGTGGTCTGCCGAATTGTAGCCGGCGCGAATCCTTTTTGTGTCAAAGTCTGCCATAAAATACTCCTTTTGTTTTTTTTGTTGGAATTAGAACTTTCTATATTTGATATTCCGGTTCGGGCATTGCCGATGCCAGCTGGAATTTTTCCAGAAGGGTCTTTCTTAGCGCAAGGAATTCTGTCCCTCCGCGGTGCCGGGGATGGGGGAATTTTATTTCCATTACCTCGCTTATTTTTCCAGGGCGGGGTGTCATGATTACAATCCTGTCGGAAAGGTAAATTGCCTCGTCAATGTCGTGGGTTACAAGAATCATTGTGACTGAGCTTGCCTTTCTTATTTCCAGCAGTTTGTCCTGTATGTCTGCCCTGGTGAATGAATCCAGTGCGCCCATGGGTTCATCCAAAAGCAGCACTTCCGGTCCGTTAATCAGTGCCCTTGCTATTGCAACCCTCTGAGCCATGCCGCCGCTTATCTGGTGGGGAAAGGACTTTTCAAAGCCCTCAAGGCCTATTAGCGAGATGTAGTCGCCTATCTTTTCCCTGTTCTGCTTGTAGACATGCCTTGCCTTTAGCCCCGATGCTATGTTTTGCTCAACCGTAAGCCACTGGAAGAGGCCTCCCTGCTGGAAGACATAGCCCCTCTCCGGCGACGGCCCCGTAATCTTTTCTCCGTTAAGCTGCAGTTCCCCGGACTGGGGCTTGTCAAGGCCTGCAATCAGCCGCAGGAGAGTTGTCTTTCCGCAGCCAGATGATCCAATCAGCGAGATGAATTCACCCTTTTTTACGGACAGGTTTATGTCGCTCAGTGCGGTAACTTTTGTGTCATCGCTGGAGTAGATTCTGTTCACTCCCCTTATTTCCAGAATATTGCCGCTCATTTTAAAAGCCCCCTCTGCCACCTGAGTATGTGGGATTCAATTTTTTTGACCACTGCGGTAATCAGGCTGAAGAGGATTGCCATGACTATGATTGCCGCAAAGACTTTGTAGTAGGCGCTCCATACCTTTGACGCATTTATGTAGTAGCCGAGTCCTCCCGGCTGCCCCATCATCTCCGCCATGACAAGCGTTGTGAATGCAAATGCGCTCGCCGTGTTTATGCCGGTAAAAATTTGGGGCATTGCGTGGGGGATTGCAACCCGGAATACGAGGTATGGCGTTCTTGCCCCAAGTGTCCTTGCAACCTCAAAGAGTGCCTTGGGTGTGCTCTTTACCCCGGAAGCCGTGAGCGATGCCACCGGGAACCATACGCTTATTACGATTAGGAAGACTGCCGCCGCAAAGGGGGTGGGAAAGAGGGTAAGGGCAAAGGGCATCCATGCCACCGCCGGAATTACACCGGTTATGTTCAGCACGGGCGAAACCCAGTACCATACCTTGGGAAACCAGCCGATTACGATTCCTGTGCCAACCCCAAAGACCAGCCCCAGCAGGAATCCCGCTGTAAACAGGCGCAGCGAATACAGGGTGTTCTGCCAGATAAAGTCGCTTTCCATAAGAAAGGCCCTGACTATGCCTGCAGGCCCCGGAAAGAAGGGCTGGGGGAGCAGGAGGAGCTTTGTCCCTAGCAAGTCCCAGAGTGCCAGGGCTATCCCGCATGCAAACCTGAATGCAGAAGCCTTGCCGTATCTTTCAAGCCTTGCCTTGTCAAAAGCCGCATGTATTCCCCTTGCCGCAAAGAAGACGATGATTGCCGCAAGCAGAACCCTGTAGGCCTGGTTCATCGTAACGGCTGCCCCGCCAACCTTGTATTCCTCTATCGTGACCCCTTCCGCAATCTGGGGAATTAATGCGTTCGACAGTATTGCAATTATGAAGCCAACTACGGAAATTGCTATTGAGCGGGCGGCCTTTGCAGTCCTCTTGTTAATGATGCTCACAGAATCCTCCGCCTTACAGGGCGTTTACTTCAACAAATGAATAAATGCTCTTTGCAAACTTGGCTGGCTCGCTTTTAAGGTAGCCTATGTCATGAAGGGCGTTTACAAAATACTCCACGTCTGCCTCGACGCTCTGCTTATTTGCCTCACGGTCGGCCGTAGAAGGATATTCGTAGCTTTTGATAAGTTCCACCGCAAGCTCCTTGTCCTCTATCTGGGAATACTTTCCGCTGATTATGATTTCCACCGCTTCCTCCGGGTTCCTGCTTATCCAGTCCTGGGCCTTTCTGTATGCCCTGAGAAGGGATGCAATCTGTTCGGGCTTTTCCTTGAGCAGCTTTGATGACGCGTAAAGGAAGCAGCAGTACTTTCCCTTAAAAGCAGGGTCCGTGGAAAGGTCAAAGAGCACCTTTGCCTTGCCAGCCTTTTCCGCAACGCTTCCAAGAGGGTCCCACATGGCGGCGACGTCTATTTCCCCGCTGTAGAGGGCCTCGAGCTCCAGGTTCCCGTCCGAGAAGGGAAGGAATGTAACCTGCCCATCCTTTTGCAGCGCGGATATTCCTGCCTGCTCCAGCCAAAGGCTTGCCACCTGGTGGGGTGTGCCGCCAATTTCATCTATGCCGATTTTCTTTCCCTTCAAATCCTTAACGCCGGAAATATCTGAATCTGGCCGTACCACGAATTTGATGCAGCCGTTGTGAAGTCCGTCAACAACCTTTACGTTCACCCCTTCCTCTATTGAAGGAAAGAACTGGAAGTCCCCGTTTACGATGGGGATGGTTCCGTTGTTCAGACCGATTTTGCGGCTTTCCGTGTCCGCGGATATGAGCTTTGCGTTAAAGCCCTCCTCTGCAAAAAAGCCCTTTTCGTAGGCAATGTATATCGGTGCCCCGCAGAGCGAGCCGTCCAGCGCCGGAATGTTTATGCTGCCGTACTTGTATGCCGCATCCGCCTTGTCCTTCTTCGTGCATGACGAAAAACCCAGCGCCGCAAGCAGTGCCGCCAGCGTCAAAACAAATTCCTTTCCCGCGATTTTTCTTAATGTCTTCATAGTTCACCTTCCTTATGTTTTTATTTTTCCAACTTTTTCATTTGCTGTCTGAATTACGATGGCCTTAGGATTCCCCTGTCCATCACAAAGTTCCTGTCCGCACAGCCCAGCGTCTGGATGTCGTGCGTTACCATTACGACCGCAGTCCCCCCGTCTGCAATCTTCCTGAACAGTGAAATTATTTCTTCCTTGTTCCCCGCATCAAGGTCGCCGGTGGGTTCGTCCGCTAGAAGAAGGGCTGGCTTGTTTATAAGCGCACGTGCTATTGCCGCCCTTCTTATTTCCCCGCCGGAAAGGTTTGCCGGGTAACAGGAAGAAAGCTCTCCTATCCCCAAAAGCGAAAGAAGCCTCATTGCCTCCCCCTCAGGCTCACCCTTCCGCTCCTCCCGTGAAAGGTAGAAGGGCAGCCTCACGTTGTCCAGCACGCTAAGGCTGGAAAGCAGGCTGTACCCCTGCGGAACAAGGCCTATCACCCTGTTGCGGAGCAAGGCCCCTTTTGCGTCTGATTTTTCCACGGCATTGTTTCCGTCTATAAGAATCTGTCCTGACGTGGGAAGCAGAAGCCCCGCTATCATGTTGAGCAGGGTAGTCTTTCCGCTGCCGGAAGCCCCGGTTATGCTTATGAATTCTCCCCTTTCAAGCGAAAGGTCAGCGTCCTTTACCGAAAAAAATGGAGAACCCTTCCTTATGTATTTGCGGCTAAGTTTTTGCACTTCAAGAAAAGCCATCATTCACCCTCCCTTATTGTTGGGTACACTTCCCTCTGGTTAAGGCGGACTGCAGTGTAAAGTGATGCGGCAGGCCCCATGCCAACGGAAACCGCTAGGCTTAGTGCAAGCACCAAAAGCGCAAGTGCGGGGGATGGCCTAAGGTAGGGCAGGCCAAGGCTTTCCCCTATCCTCTGGCTAAGTGGAAGCAGCAAGGTGGAAAGTGCCGTTCCAGCTATCCCGCCGGCCGTGCAGACAAGAAGGGCCTCCTTAATCACCAGTGCCGAAACCGTATTGCCTGTCGCACCTAGGGCACGAAGGGTTGCAAATTCCTTCCTCCGCTCACCTGCCGTCACGGAAAATACAATTGCAAGCATAAACGTTGCGCATAAAAAGAAAATGGGAACCAGAATGTATATGAATGCAACAAGCTTCCCAAGGTTTTCCGCAATAGAGCTCACCATGCTCTTGGTCTTTATAACCTGAAGGCCGTCAAATGAAGAGCGTATCGAATGGATAACCTGGTCTGCAGTGTAGCCGTCCTCAATCCTCACAAGCACGCTGGAAATAGACTCGTCCGGATTGATTCCCCTCGTAAAGTTAAGCCCGCTCTTCTTTGCCTCCTCAAAGAGCTGCCTGATGGTGTTCATGTTTGCATAAACTGCCTGGTCAAATCCTGTGCCTGTTTCATTAAGCCGGGATGCCACGCCGTATTTCTTGCCAAAGAACTTTAGCCTTTTGTCTTCATCCAGTGCAATGTCGTGCCCGGCAATCAGCTCCCCGTCCCTGAGTGAATCTTTGTAAACTTCGGAAATCCATGGCTGCACGGAAAAATCCGTATCCGGGTCAAAGCCTATGAACTGAACCGGAACCGAGCAGCAGGACTGGTTTGATGACGTAAGGAAAAACTGGGACGAAACGCTCTTTACTCCCTTCACCGACTTTACCTTTCCTTCGACCGACTTGTCAAAGTAAAAGTACGCAGGCTCTCCCTTGAGCAAAAGCCCTTCCATGCCGCCGTCGTAGCCAAGCGGAACAACTATAAGGTCTGCCCCCAGACGCGCCCTCATGCTGTCAAGGCCGTTCTTGAGGCTTGCCGCAAGGATTCCCCCGGAGGCCAATACAAAAGCAACCAGAGCTGCAACCGTTATAAGCCCGGCCGTCCTCTGAGCCTTGTGCCTTAGGTTTTCAAATGCGAGTCTTGTGGATGTTAAAGCCTTGATCCCCATACCTGACCTTCTCCTGAAGTTTCTTTATGGGGTTAATATAGCAAATGATTTTTTTATCGTCCAATACTGAATTATTATGGGGGGTAATAGAAAAAAGTTATGCGAGGGAAGGGACTTGAACCCTCACGCCTAGGGCACTAGATCCTAAGTCTAGCGTGTCTGCCAATTTCACCACCCTCGCATGTAGAATGTTAATATATTATATTAAGAAAAAATCGTCAAGAAGTAAAAGTGCTTTTTGTGCTTTTTTGATTCTTGCAGCGCTTTTTTTTTCCGACTGTTTGCGCAGGCCTTGCGCAAAGACTTTCCTTAAAGGGGCTTTGCGGGGTTTCGGCTTTCGCCTCCATTGCTGCACTTCGTTCCGCAACCCGCCTTTGGCGGGCCCCTCCAATCCCGGCTGTGCCGAAAAATCAAGGAAGCCACCGTCCTGCCACCATCCCACCGTCACCCTGAACTTGATTCAGGGTCTGTAAAAGTAAAAACGCCAACTTCTACAGATTCCCAAAACTCACAGCTGTAAAAAGTGCGTATGGTCGTGGCTTAGTGCGGGCGATTTAAACAAAAAAAACTCCCTGCATTGCAAGGAGTTTTAGTTGAGCGATGGGAGGATCGAACTCCCGACCCACAGATTAAGAGTCTGTTGCTCTACCAGCTGAGCTAATCGCCCGAATTAATTACATCATGCGTCCGACACGACTTGAACGTGCAACCTCCGGATTCGAAGTCCATTGCTCTATCCAGTTGAGCTACGAACGCGTTTCGTTCAGATTGCAGTCTTCTGTGTTCAGCGCTTGGGTGCCTGGTGGGTTTCGAACCCACGACAACCAGATCCACAATCTGGGATTCTACCGCTGAACTACAGGCACCATGTAATCGACATGATGAATAATAGCAGAAAGCATAATTTGTGTCAAGCAGGAATTCAAAATTTTTTAATTTTTTTTTTCAGCCTGAATTTTGCCCCTTATGCCGCTGCCGTAAAAACCGAATTCAAATTTCTTACTATGTCGCAGGCTACCTTTGCCTTGTTCATCGTGTAGATGTGGATGCCGCGGATTCCGTTTGAGATAAGGTCAAGAATCTGGTCTACGGCATAGGAAATTCCCGCCTGGTACATGGCATCGCTGTTGGAAGAAAATTTGTCGCAGAGCATGGCAAGCTTTGGCGGTATGTGCGCCCCGGACAGGCGGACCATCTTCTGCACCTGGGCTGCATTTGTTACGGGCATTATTCCGGCCAGTACAGGCAGGTGGATTCCGTGCGAGTTAAGGCGGTAAAGGTAGGAATAGAGCATGTTGTTGTCAAAGAACATCTGTGTGGTAAGAAAGTCTACCCCGGCTTCAACCTTGTAGCGCAGGTTTTCTATGTCCGCGTCCAAGCTGGGGCTTTCCGGGTGACCCTCCGGGTAGCAGGCCCCTCCCGTGCAGAATCCTGCCTGCTTTAAGATGGGGACAATGTCGCTTGCGTGCCCAAAGTCGGACAGGGCAGATTTTTTGTCCCCCCGCAGGGCAAGGACGTTCTCTATGCCGCATTCCTTCATCTCTCGTATTTTTTTTAGGAGAGACGCCCTTGTGTTGTCAGCGCAGGTCAGGTGGGTCAGGGAAGGGATTCCAAGCGAGTTGATTTTTGCGGACACCTGAGTTGTGTTGCCTTCCGTTGTTCCTCCCGCACCGCATGTTACCGAGATAAAGTCCGGTTTTAGGGCGGCAAGGCTTTCCGCAGCCTCAAAGACCCCCGTAAAGTTCTGTTCCATTTTTGGCGGAAAAAGCTCAAATGAAAGTAGCAGCTTCTTGCTTTCCAAAATTTCCTTTATAGTCATAAATGCCACCTTTGCTTACATATTTGCAATATTTGCAAACCTTATTATGCGCAAAATTTATGGCATAGTAAAATACAATCTTTTGTAGGTTTGAGATAGTTTTAGACTATGGTGGTGTTTTTTTACTAAGGATTTATTATTTGTGCGCTGCTATATGTGGTGCCGTTGTAAGTTCCCCCTCCATCTGCAATGTTAATATTTTGCAATGCCCCGCCACTTGCTGATGTGTTGCCGGATAGGGTACCACTATTTTGTGTAAAGGTTCCTTTATATATATACACACTCCATATGGATGATTATTTGTTATTGACCCACCATCCATGGTAAATTGTCCGCCTGAATAACTAATGAATACAGCATTAGAGGACTTTTAAGGAAAAATTCAAGTAATTTTTACTTTATGCCGGAGGCCAGGGCTTTTACAGAGGCTTAGTTTGCTTGCTTTGCTGTGGCGTGACAGAATTAGTTCTTGCTTATATAAGTTGTTCCTTGTGAACTTTCTGAAACAACGTCTTTTGGGGGGCAAGTTCCGCTGAATGGGGTGCTTGAAAAGGTTGGGTCACCGGCAGTTACAACACTTCCATTGGATTTGTATTTTGTCCATATAGAAGTTGTATCCTCATATTGCAAATCAAAGGAAGTATACGCAAAGGTCATATATCCTAATTTGTTTACAGAGGTTGGAATATTTAGCGTTCCTGTCAAGCCTGAGTAGCAGAAGGTTGCATCGCCTATTTCTGTGACAGTAGGGGGAATAGTTATCATCTCTGTAAGATTAGCGCAGTTGTAAAATGCCCAGGTACCTATTTTTGTGAGTCCGGTAGGTAAGACTATGCCTTTGAGTGCAAAGCAGCCGGGATTTAAAGTATTTGTATTTGGATCTTTAAGAGGTGAAGTTGCAAAAGCCATGTTAGGCAGTTCCGTTAGTCCTGTAGTTTCGGAAAGATCCAGAGTAACCCTTACGCTTGGATTGTTTGCATACAAAGTCTTAAGTGCTGTGTTAATGTTTGCAATTGTTTCGGCAGAAATATCTCCAATGACATTGACCGTTTCTGTTGCAGTCATGCTTGAAATATGTAATGGTGCGGTTTCCGCAAGGTATCCTTTCTTTATTATTCCGGCTTTGTTGACACAGTAGCCGTCTCTTACTAATTTGAATTTCATGTGGCTTGCGGCGACTTTTGTACCACTGCTGTCGTCTGTGAGCACTGTGAACACTTGGGAAGAACTTGGGTAAGACTCAGGTTTAATCGTTGCCACCACGCTTGGGTTGAGTGAATCTGTTATTTTTATTGTTTTGCTGTTAGGAAGATAAACTTCGCTTCTTGAGTCCAAGCTGGCATTGCCCTTGATGTGGAATTCGCTACCCGAACTAACAAACACACCCGAACCTTTGACGTATGCGGTGCAATTTGTGATGGTGCCACCTTCCATTATAAAAATTTTGTTTGTAAAAATACCGCCACCCATACCTGTTCCTGTAGGTGAAGTGCTTATTGATTCTGCTATGCATGAGCTTATTGTGCCGCCTGTCATTTTAAATTTTGCGTTGTCGCTGTCTTTTATAGCTACGCCACCTCCAAAACCTTTTGATGAACAGCTTTGAATAGTTCCGCTAAAGGAAACGTCATCTTCCGTATATATTCCACCGCCCATAGCATAATCACCATTAGATTTTTCTGCCCGGCAGCTGTCTATGGTGCATGAAGTGAGTGTTGCACTTGCTCCTGCTTTTACATGAAGACCGCCGCCGTTTTCTGCCTGGCCGTTCTGGAAGGTGCAGTTGCTTGCGGAAAGGGTTCCTGCTTCAACTTTTACTATGCCGCATTTTTTGCTGTTTCCGTCCAAGATTAGGTTAGTGAGGGTAAGAGTTTTGCTGTTTGTATTGTAGTGTATAAGATAGTCTGTGGATTGCGTGTCTGAAGCGTACATGATTGTGGCACTTGCGCCTGTTTTGGTTGGCCTTATGGTAAGGTTGTAATTACAGGTTGCGCCAATTTCAAGGTTGCTTGTTTTCCATTCGCTGCTAGAGGCATCTGTTTGGCCAAGGTAGATTGTTGCGTTGCTGGTAAAGTTATTTATGCCTGCACCTATGTAGTTTTGTGTGTCGTTTGGTTTGTTAAAGCGCATAAAGCAGTGGCTGCTTGCGTTGCATACCGCATCTGGCCTGCCGTTGGAAGTGGACGGGTTGTCGTCATAGAAGGAATCGTTTCCTGCGGGTAGGGCTGTTACGCTAGTTACTGAATTGATGTAGATGTTGTTGCCGCCTGTTGCAGATGTGTTTCCTTTGATGCTTCCGCCTGTTATGTTTACACTTCCGCCAAGGGCAATAACACCGCCTCCTGCATTGTTATTTGACGAGTTTCCGCTGATTGTGCCGCCTTGAATAGTTAGGCTTCCTTCGCTGTAGATTCCTCCGCCTCCGCCAGATGTAGTGCAGCTTTTGATTGAGCCACTTTCCATTGTAAAGCTTCCTCCGCTTACAACAGTTACACCACTTCCGCTGGCTGAACTTCCATTTGTAAGCTCAATGTTTTGCATGCTTACCGTTGCACCGTTTTTTACGTAAAGTATGCGCCCCTTTCCGTTTGCGTCTATTTTGGCTCCTTCTCCGTCTCCGACTATCTTAAGGAATTGTATGTTACTTGTTGCGACTATAAGGCCGTTTCCTGATATGCTGCTTGACGGTGGGGTTGGGCATCCAATAACATGCAGCTCCCAGGGTGTCGTTGCGCTTATGGCTTCCTTTGTTACGCTATGGCTTGCCACTTCGTTTAAGCGGTCCATGGCTTTTTTGATTGTGGCAAAGGGGCGCTCGGATGTTCCGGTGCCAGAATCGTTTCCGTTTTCTGCCACGTAGATTTTTCTGTAGACAAAGGTTTCTGTGCATGTCTTTGTTACATTGAAGGCCCCGGATGAATTAATGTGGGGTGCGCTTCCTGCCGTCCATCTGTTTGTCGTAAGGTGGGGCAGGACAGAAAGGTATTCAGTGCATTCGTAGAGCGGAGGCATTCCTGCACTTGCGTTTGCGTAAGATGAGTAGAAAGAAAGCTTTAGCTCGTGGATTCCGCTTGGCACTCCGGGTAAGGCTTTGGTGACTGAGCTTCCGCTGATATTTTCAGACAGGGGTGTATAACTGGTGCATACCATCTTGCAGTATCCGATTCCGCAGTTTGCAGAGTCCCAGCTTATGGTAAGGTTAATGTCTCCTGTGCCGCCTGATGCCGGTGCTATCATAAGGCTTGCGCTTGCGTAGGGATTTTCTGCAGAAATAGAAATGGACTTTGCTTCGCTCTGCATGACCAGGTATGCATTAGAGTCCTTTGTGTATGCGTAGGCGGTTATTTGCCAACTTCCTGCCGTCAGGTTGTCAAATAGGTATGTTTTTCCGTCTGATGATTCTGTGGATTCTTCTTGACCGTCAGATGTTCTTACGGCTTTTACAATGTATTTAAGTGCTGTTATGCTTGTGTCCGGCATTGCGTTGCGCGGGTTTGCCTGGTTCTGAAAAGCGTTTACTTCTGCGGGGGCTGCGCTTGCATTTGGCAGACTGAAGCTTCCGCTAATGGTGTATCTTTGTTCTTGGGCAGCCTTTGTGCCTTGCTTGTCTGGTGTATCGGGTACGGAAAATATTCCGGAACATGAGGTTAATGTATGGAGTACAAGTGCTGCAGTCACAATGAATAAAAGCGAAAGGATTTTGTTTTTCATGGCAAATCTCCTTTTCTTTGGTTTAAAACTCCGACTCTATTCTATAGTATAGGATATTTTAGGATAAATTCAATAGAAAAATAGCTGTTTGCATTGGGGTAAGATGGTGATGGGCTTTTACAAATTAAGCCTAGCCCCGACAGTAAGGGCGCGCGGAGCGCGTTCCGTAGGAATGGAGCGGGTAGGGGCCCGCGGAACCCTGAATGGCGAGATAAAATGCCGCGGAATTGACCGGACAGGAATGCCGGGTATAGTAACAAATGCAGGCGGCTCCAGAAGAGAAATTTTCCTAAAGTTTGACGGCAGATTTCCGATATTCAGAGATGAGAACCTTTATATAAGGAAGGGCACATGGCAGATAAAGAAGAAAAAAAGGCAAAAAAGGCTAAGACGCAGGCTCCCGTGGAAAAAGACGTGGAACTGCTTCAGATTTTGAATGCCCAGAATGACATTTTGGACTGTATGCTTACCCAGCAGCGCAAGATTCACGACGACGTAAAGCAGCGCAAGTGGATGGAGCTTGAAGAATGCATAAACAACATGCAGATTTTCAGCGACGCCTTTGTTAATCTTGACACATGCCGTGAAAACTGTGCCGGAGACGACAAGAACATTTATCTTTCTCCAAAGATTGAGAGCGTTTATGTTAGCGTGCGCACCAAGCTTTCCAAGAGCAAGATAGAGAATAAAGCCCTTGCCACTTATGTAGAGTCTACTAAGGATTTTATTAACGGAGTTTTGGATACCTGTGTTCCCCAGCAGAGGAACGTTAGGTACAACAAATACGGTAAGATTGTGCGTCCGGCCGCAGAGAGCGTTGTGTTGGACACTGTAATGTAATTTTGGATTGAAGTTTGGAGGACTAGAATGGCAGGTTCATTTGGCGGAATAGAAATTGGTAAAAGGTCTTTGATGGCCCATCAGGTGCAGATTAACACCGCTGGCCACAACATCTCTAACGCAGACACGGAAGGCTATTCAAGGCAGCGTGTCCACATAAAGGAATTTGATCCCCTTTACCGCCCGGACTTGGAGCGTGCAGAAGTTGCAGGCCAGATAGGGCAGGGTACAGACGTTCAGGCCATTAAGCGCGTTCGTGACGAGCTTTTGGACACCCGCATCGTTGCCCAGACAAACCAGGAGACTTACTGGGGAACCCGCGACAAGTACATTCAGATGCTTGAGCAGATTTACATGGAACCTGATGAAATTTCCATCAGAAGCAATATGGACAAATACTGGGAAGGCTGGCAGGAACTTTCTCTTTACCCGGACACGGACGCTGCCCGTCAGGCTGTTGTTACCAGGGGAGAAAGCCTTACAAATTCAATCCAGCAGAGGAACAAGAGCCTTGTTGCCATTACAGACCAGGTGAACTCAGACATAATCGGCACCGTAAAGCAGGTTAACGACTATGCCCGCCAGATTGCAGCCCTTAGCGACGAGATTGTGCGCGTAAGGGGCATGGGCGACAATCCTAACGACCTTGAGGACCGCCGCGACCTTCTTGTTGAAAAGCTTGGCGGCTTGATTAACGTTACCATTGACCGCTCAGACCCGGACGAATACCTTGTCCACACGAACGGAGAAATCATTGTTCAGGGTAGCATTGCCCGCCAGGTGGAGACTGTTTCCAACCCCAACAACAACGGCTATGTTGACCTTCGCTGGCAGGACACCCAGCTTGAGGCTTACTTCCCGGGTGGATCCCTCGGAGCCCTCATGGACCTCCGCGACAAGGACTTGCGCTCAGAGATGCAGTCACTCAACACAATGGTAATCAACTTTGCAGACCTTGTTAACGACGTGCACCGCAACGCAATCGGCAAGAACAATGTTACCGGCCTCAACTTCTTTACGGAGCACGCATTTGTAGAGAATGTAAACGGCAACTTTGACCGTGACGGCGACGGCGTTCTTGACACATCCTATGTCTTCCGCATGACAGGTACAAATTCCCTTAAGCCGCAGGAACAGATTGGCCTTGAGGGAACACTTACCCTTGCAGGCCACGACGGAAACATTACGGTTGACTACCACGCTACGGACACTGTTGAAGAAATCATTAACCGCATAAATGACTCAGACGGAGAGGTTAAGGCTTACCTTGACCGCAACTCAAACCTTGTGCTCAAAGCTACGGCAAGTGCAAGCATAAACAACCCGGACTTTGTAATCCGCCACGTGGAAGATTCTGGCATGTTCCTTACAGGATATTCAGGAATCCTTGCAGCAAGCGGGGCAGAGGGCGCTTACGACTTTGCACAGGCAGATGCTGTCAACGCATTGAACGGTGCCCAGTTTGCGGTAACACCGGTTATGAATCCTTCTGCATGGATAGAGGTTAACCCCAACATCCGCTCGGACATCCAGAGTGTTGCAGCCGCAATCCCCAACCTTCAGGGCTTTGCAGACGCAGACGACGGACGTGCCGCAGTAGAAATTGCCGCAATCCGCAACACCCACGTTATGATTGGTTCAAACCGCACCCTTGACGACTACTTTGCAGACAGCGTCACAAACGTTGGCCTTAAGGGAGAGCAGGCACAGAACATGCTCGCAAGCCAGAACGCAATCATGCAGGACCTCCGCGACCTCCGCGACAGCATTAGCGGTGTTAACATTGACGAAGAGCTTGCAGACATCATGAAGTTCCAGCACGGCTACAATGCGGCTGCCCGTTTTGTAACAGTACAGGACCAGCTTTTGGACACCCTGATTAACCGCCTTGGCGTTTGATTAAAGGTTTAACTTAGTAAACAAAGATTGAGGAGCATATATTATGAACAGAATTAGTTCCCAGATGAATAATACCCAGACCCAGTACTACCTCCGCAAGCAGGAAGTGCGCCAGGCCCAGGCAAACCGCCAGATTGGCAGCCAGAGCAGGATTGGCGAGCTGCGTGACGACCCATTGGCTGCTGGCCACTTGGTTCGCTACCAGTCATACCTTTCCCGCGTAAACCAGTTTGGCAAGAATGCACAGATTCTTTCCGACGAATTCCAGGTTCGCGAAGGCTACATGAACCAGAACCTCCAGATTATGCAGAGGGTGCGCGAGCTTGCTGTTACCGGTGCAAACGGAACTTACAGCAAGGAAGACCTCAAGAATATGTCCATGGAAGTAGACGAGCTTCTTAAGGAACTCATCCAGAACGCAAACGCTGTTGGCCCGGACGGAAATTCCCTCTTTGCAGGAACAAGAAGCAAGTCCACAGCTTTTGAAGTTCTCATGGGCAATGTTGAAGGTGCATCAGAGCCTCTTATCAAGGAAGTTCACTACAACGGAAACGTTGCCATAAACAGGGTAGAGGTTGACGAAAACGCATACCTTGAAGTAGACAATTCAGGAAACAAGACCTTCTGGGCAGAACCCCAGCAGCTTATGGGACAGCGCGACCTTAGCTCATGGCAGGCAAAGGCAGACAGCACAATCAACATCGACGGAATTGACATTGCCGTTAACGCAGGAGACAACATCTATGCCCTCGCCGCAAAGATAAACGACTCCGGTGCAAGCGTACGCGCAACAATTGACCCGGTTACACGCGGCCTTGACCTCCGCACTACAGACTCACACCAGATGTGGCTGCAGGATGTTAACGGAAACGTCCTTAACGACATTGGCATGATTAAGGATTCAAGCCAGCTTCCTCCATACAACATCGAAAGCAACGTAAGCGTATCCGGCGGTTCCATGTTCGATGCAGTTATTGCCCTTCGTGACGCAATGCTCCGCGGAGACCACGAAGCTATCGGCACACGCGTACTCGGCGTTCTTGACCAGGGCATGTCAAACCTTAACACACGCATTGCAAAGGTTGGCAGCGAATACGAGCGTGCCCAGCAGAACATCCAGCGTTCCGGCGTAAACAACCTGAACGTAACAGGTCTTGTTGCCCGCGAAGGCGACATAGACATGACGGAGGCAATCACAAACCTCAAGGCACTCGAAAACGTAAACAACGCAACTTTGAGCACTGCCGCAAGAATGTATTCAAGCACTTTGCTTGACTATCTCAGATAATTCTGGTAAATTTTTACTAAGCGTTACTTGGCCTGCATTAACGTGCAGGCCTTAATTTTTACCAGGTGTTTAGCAGGTATCTAATGGAAGTAAAAACAAGAACAATGGGAATTGTTAACGTTCCCGAAAACCATCTTTTAAAAATTCCGGCCGGTCTTTTTGGCTTTGAAGAATACACACAGTTTGCGCTTGTTGACTGCAAGACTAAGCCCTTTGTCTGGCTTCAGTCAACAGACAATTCAGATCTTGCATTTCTTCTTATAGACCCCTTCCTTGTCTGTGAAGACTACGAGACGGACATAGACGACAAGGAGCTTGCAAAAATCGGCATCAAGGAACCGTCGGACGTGCTGGTGCTCACCCTGGTAACTGTTCCCAACGACGGAAGCCCGGTAACCACAAATCTTTTGGGCCCCCTCATCATCAACAAAAAGAACATGAATGGAATGCAGGTAATCCTGAGCGAGCCAAAGTGGACAACGAAGTTCAACATCCTGGAAGCCCTTAAAAAGCAGGAGGGCAAATAATGCTGATTCTTTCGCGCAAAGTAGACGAAAAAATAAAGATTGGCAACGACATAACCCTTACGATTATAGAAGCCCACGGCGACATGGTAAAGGTTGGCGTTGAGGCCCCAAAGAACGTAAAGGTTTTCCGCCAGGAAGTCTTTGACGCAATCCAGCGTGAAAACAAGGCCGCCTCTGTCCAGCCATCCGAAGAAGCACTTTCAACATTGTTCTCAAAATAAGGAATTTGGACCGGCTTTCTTTTGCTAACCCGCTTTCCAGGGCTCCGCTATCGCTCCGGCCCGCCTTTGGCGGTCTGCAAGCACCCTTCCAATCGGGGGTAGGCTTTCTTTTGCACAACAGTTTTTTTCTTTGCTAAGGGAAAATTCTTATTTTTTTTCTGCCTTTTTTTCAAGCACAATTTCCGCTTCGCTTTTCCTAACGTAAAGTGGGCCGTCGTAGTCCTGCATTGGCTGTACTTTGTCGCGTATCATCTGCTCGGCAAGGGTAAAGAGGTTTTCGCATGCATCGTTCTGCGGAAGGAATGTGTGTAGGGAAAAGAGGGGAGTCGTTTCGTTAACACGCTCCACAAAGTCTTTTGCTCCAGGGCCGCAAACAAGCACGGAATTTTCAGGGTCAATCTGCTTTAGGATTTCTTCTATAGAACCGTCGCTTGGTTCAATAAGTTCCTCTCCGCGGGCATAGAAAGAATAGAAATACTGATCTTCCTTTTCTTCTATTACGGAAAGAACCGTCTCTATTGCACTTTTGTATGACAAGGCATAGGCTTTTAGCGAAGGAATTCCGTAAAGCGGCGTTCCGTTTGCAAGGTTCAGTGCCTTTAGTGCGCTAAGCCCCAGCCTTAGGCCAGTAAAAGTTCCAGGTCCTAGGGTTACCGCCGTGTAGTCAAGCAGGGCAGGGGTAAGGTCTGCTTCCTTTAGCACATAGTCAATTGCCGGAAGAATCTTCTCCGACTGCTTTGTTCCTATGTCCAGGCAAAGTTTTACCGTTTGATTTTCTTTTTTTGCCGCTATGCACAGCTTGGAAACCGCGCAGTCAATAGCAAGTGCGTTCATATTTCTTCCCTGTTCCAGTTGCTTAGAGTAATTTCCCTTTTTTCATCTTCAAGGGGGGTAATTTCCATAAAGATAGTCTTTTTGGGCAGCTGGTTCCTTATTTTTTCGCTCCACTCGATTATGCAGACACCCTTTCCATAGAGCATTTCGTCTGCGCCAAGGGTTTCAAAGTCTTCCTCTCCGTCCAGGCGGTATACGTCAAAGTGGTAGAGTGGCATTTTTTCGCCTTCGTATTCGCTAATAAGGCAAAAAGTGGGGCTTGTGATGTTGTCTTTTATTCCCAGAGCCTGGGCAATTCCCTTGGTGATTGTTGTTTTTCCTGCTGCAAGGGTGCCTGTCATTGCAATTACATCGCCAGGCTTAAGAAGGCTTCCTATCTTTTTCCCAAGCTCAATGGTTTCTTCTGCGGAATTTGTTATGAATTTCATATTGCTTTTCCAATCAGGTTTGCGGGAGTACGCCCGACTTGTCCATTTCCACAATAAAGTTGCGCAGGCTGGTTACTATTGGCGTAACAGGGTAGTTGAGTGTATTGGGCAAGCTTCCAATCTGAATCGTCTTTTTTCCGAACGGACTGGTTTCTATTGTAAACGAAAGGGGTACAGAAACCTGCTCGGAGAGAATTTCCAGTATGGCAGTTCCCTTGTATCTGTTTATATAGTAAATAAAACCTTCTTCCTTAGAAAGCGAATTGATTTCAAGAACCTTCATAATGCAGTAAAATGCGGCACAAAAAATGCACCGCTTGTCCTCCTATTTTGCCCCTTCAATAAAACCGTGTATCAAGGCATAAATCTTATTTTTTGTAGCAATGTTCAAGTTTTCAAACTGTATGTGAAGTATGTAGTTGTTGTTCATCCGCGCCTTTTTAGTTGCAATTATGGTTCCAATCACCTTCTGGATGTTGTTGCTGTTTTCCAGGCTGAATTCAAGGTAGATGTTCTGCCCCTGCTTGATTGGCATGGTGCATTCAATCCTACATCCGGCCGCAGAAATGTCCACGAACCTTCCGTTAAAGCGCTTATCCTGAATTTCGTAGTCAGTGTTCTTTTTGCTGCTCTTTGGCTTTGCCGCCGCAAATTTACAAGGAATGTTTATTGCCATGCGCTTTGCAACTCTGCGCAACACCTGCTTTATCTGGTTGCTGGCGGAAACAATCATTATGTTGTTCCCTTCCTTGTCCTGTGCATAGCGGATAACGCGGGTTACTATAGAATAGCAAACTTCGTTCTTTGCGTTAAAAATCAGGATGATTTTTGTGAGCGGGGCGGGGTTCTTGTTGCTGTTGATGAAGGTTACCGGAACTTCAAGCTGCATTCCCTGCTGGGTATTCTGCGAAAGGGTAAATTTCCAGTCATTGCCGTCCGCATCCTTGTAGGAGAATTCCTGTCCCTGCTCAAGGCTTCCCGTGGTGCTTATGACCATTGACTTGTAGCGTTCTCTTTCCAGCTTGGAGTTCAACTGGAAGAAGAGTGTCTTTTCTGCTTCGGGGCCGTCCTTTATTGACTCAAATTCCCTGTGCATAAGCTGGGTCATTTCATCCGCATCTTTTATAAGGTACTCTATGTTCTTTGCCTTGAATTTTTGGCAGATGTCCCAGAGCAAATCCCTTTCTTCTTTTGTAAGGCCGGATTTTTTTGCAACGTTTATAACGTTCTGGGCTGTAGTATCCTTGTTCTTCTGCGCTTCAATCCATTCTCTTGACGTGTGGATCTTGTGGATGTGCCTTAGAATGAAGTGGATTGCCAGCATTATCACTGCAAAAATGAGGACAATAATAATAAATTTCATTATGAGAGGATTTTTTTGAGCATTTACTACCATTAACGGATCGCTACTTCCGCCCATGTTGAACCTCCTGAAAAGTGGTGCTAAAGGCGCTATTCCTTTAAGCCGGCAACAGCTTCTGCCATCTGCTGAAGGCGTGGGCTAATTTCGTATTCCGCAATGTCACCAACCGTAACCGTATCCTTTGAACCAAGGGCTTCTTCAAAATCCTTAAGGAAGGGCATAAAGTCTTCCAAAAACTGGCCAATGTCCTTTCCTCCGGCTTCCAGACTATTGTAGAATTCCGGGAAGAGTGAACTTAGGCGGGCAATGTGCAAAAAGTTTGAAATTTCATCGGCAAGAGCGGTAATGATTTTTCCAACCTGGGCATCCTTTCCGCTTTGCAGCAGGGTGCTTACATTTCCAAGCTCCGCCTGAATTTCCTCCAGCTTTTTACCCGATTCCTTAAAATTCCTTACAAGAGCAGTCCTTGAAACAACCGTCAAGTCTATGCTCGTGTCGTCAAGAATTGGTTCGCCTAAAATTTTTTCAAATTCGTCGGCAGCAACTTCCTTTCCGTTAAGAATTATGTTTGTGGTCGTAGCCTCGTTCTTTGAAGCTTCCGCCTCAAAGGACTTAAGAATTTCACCTACGGTTTTTTCGCCTTCTAATGTAATATCGACATTTTCACCGTTTACTTTTAGCTGCATAGTATTGGATTCCCCTCTTATTTTTTATTGTTGCTGTTTTGCGTTGAGAAATTTTTTATTGTATTCTGCTGGCTTTCCAGACTATTAAGGGTTCCTTCCATGTTAGCGTATTTCTGTTTTAGTTCGGCTTCCTTTGCATCAAGCTTTGTTTCCAAATTAGTGATTTTCTTGTTGGAATTCTTGATTTTTGCGTCCAAAGCAGAAGTTTTTGTGGAAATAATGCCGCCTGACTGAACCCAGGAGGTGAGCTGCTTGTCCAAGAGGTAGCCGATTCCGTTGTCTATGATAAGGTCTCCGTCGGAGTCATAGCCAAAGAGGTCTTTTATCTCGTCTAGGTGGTTTTCCAGGTGTTCATCCAGCTTCTTTTCATCTACTTCCAGGTAGCCGCGCATCTGTGACGGATTGTAGCCCGAAGAACGTCCGCTTGCGTTTGTGGAAATGCCAATCTGGTTCAGCATGGTGATTATATCCTGTGTCTGAGCCTCGTTGTTGTAGTTGTAGTTTGCGGAAACAATTCTCTGCATGGTGGATTTTCCGGTTGTGAGCGAGAAGTCTGCCGAGAACATGCCCAGCTTTTCCATTTCCTTTTCCTGCTCTTCCTTTGTAAGGTAGTCAAGCTCTGCAACGATTTCCGGTTTATTGGAAGAAAGTATGTTTATTTCCGCAATCACCTGGTTGTATTTGCCAACAAAGGTAATAAGGGCATTCTTTGCGCTTTCCTTGTCCGGTTCAATTTTTATGGTTGCCGTCTTGTCTGTCTTGTCGTGGAGGTGCAGCGTTACGTTTGGAACAACATCGTCTATGTCGTTTGTGGAGCGGGTGAGGGTTATTCCTTCGTATTTAATCTGTGCGTCATTTGCAACTGAAACCGGATGGTTGGGTGTAAAGCCAAGGTCTTTTGATGAATCCCATGTTGTTGGAAGCGAAAGTGAAAGTTCCTTGCCGGTGTTGCTGTTGCGGAGTACTATGCTCTTGGCGTCCGGAAAGTCTGCAAGGCGTATGGAAACCTTCATCTGGTTGGTTTCCGGGTCTATCTTTATAGAATCTTCCGGCAGCTGAATCTCTGAGCCGTCAGCATTCTTGATGAATACAAAATTTGAATCTTCAACCGGATTGAGCGGGCCTGTAATTCCTCCTTGTGCTTCTGGCAGGGTAGTGTCGCTCTGGTCGTTTTCTACGGTTATTCCCTTAAAGGTGATGAATCCCGGGTCTGGCAAAACAGGATGCTGAATGCGGTTGTTTATGGCAACCGTAATGTCTTCCGTCTGCTTTACATCGATTGTAAAGTCTATTACCTGCTTTCCTTCCGCTTTTAGTGCTTCTGGAATTGGAATTTCAACACCACCGCGGGCCGGAATGAATATGCCGTTCTTTGTAAGGGCCACGTGGTCTTTGCTAAGGGGAGGAAGTCCTTCCTGTTCAAGTGGCGAAAGGGCTGCTTCTTCCTCTGCGTTCTGCACGTCTTCGCCCTCAGCCAGAGGTGCCTGGGGATTTTCTTCTTCAGGGGCCTGTGGATTTTGGGCAAAGGTTGCAGGGCAGGTGAATGTATCTTGAGAAAGTGCCATGGCGGTTGGCTCCACTTTTACGGGTGAAACCATGTCTATGCTGGTTGCCAGCTCCAAAGCCTGGTCTTTCAGGATGAGTTTATTTTTTATTCCGGGTTTAAGGCTTTCAAAAACAAGCGCCTTTTTGTCGGACGAAATTCCGATTAGGCTTGCTTTTATGAGGTTGTTGCCGTGTTTGTTAAGCGAAGTAACAAAATCGTTAAGTTTACCGCCTTTCCAGTTAAACTCAACGCTTCTGTCGCCAACTACAAAAGTATATTTTCCAGGGGCAATCTTAAAACCTTTGTCTATGTTGCCGCTTAAAAAACGGTCTGCTGCTGCAGGACGCAATACGTCTAGCTTGAAAGTCCCGTATTCCGCATTCCTGTCTGCGTCAACAGTAACGGCATTTTCATCAGAAGATGTTGCCTGCTTATTGTTGAACGGGTTTTCAAAAGAGTAGAGAGTTTTTACGCTTTCCCTAAGGGTTGTCATCTTGGAATTCATATCACGCCAGGCTGCTTGCTGGCTTTGATAAGTTTCCAACTGTGCCTGCTCGCGCTTGAGCGGCACGCGTTCAACTTCCATTAGAGATTCAACGAGATCGTTGGTTTTGTATTTATCAGTTACTCCTGGTATGCTTATTCCGTCTGCCATTATCCCGTTATTATTCCTATTCGTAAGTTACGCTGTTTTTTAGGCAGCGCAACTTATTATATCATTTCATCGAAGAGTACGCCAATGGCCTGCTTCATTTGAACCTGAATTCTCTGCAGGTCCTCTGAAGGGATCTCTCTGATGATTTTGTTCGTCGAGGGATCGACTACTTCGACAATAACTTTATTCAGCTTTTCGTTTACGCTGAACTGAAGTTTGTGACCTAAAACCAAGTCAGACAATTTCTGAATGTTCTGGCAGGTTTCTTTTGCTTCGGCCAGATTATCGGCTAATGTCCTTGATACTTCCGCAGCGGTCTGGGGCAGCTTCATCGGAGCAACTGCTTCGCGTGCCTTCGGAATGGCGAATGCCGTCATACCGCCTTTGAAAGAATGGCCGTCCATTGCCAATGTCTGTCCAATCGTACTTATTGTATTCATGGATATTTCCTCCTGAAATAAAAGAAGAGAGGGGAAGGGGGCGCACCCCTCCTCACTCTTACGTATTGTTTGCTAAAAAAGATGACATCCAGATATCTCTTAAAACAAACGGATACGGTTTATAGTCTACTGCAACAATGCCAAGACGTTCTGTGACTGGCTGTTTGCCTGAGCGAGCATTGCTGTGCTTGCCTGGGTCAAGATAGAATCCCTTGTATATTCTACCATCTGTGAAGCCATGTCTGTGTCGCGGATTACAGATTCAGAAGCCTGAGTGTTTTCCGCTGCTACAGCGATACCTCTTGATGCAATTTCAAAGCGGTTCTGGTATGCGCCAAGATCTGCTCTCTGGCGGTTAACTGCCTTAAGTGCATGGTCAATAGTACCGATAGCCTGGTTTGCTGCATCCGGAGTTGAAATGCTGATCTGTTCATCTGTACCTGTTGTTCCGCGGAGGCCGAGTGCCTGTGCAGTCATTGTACCGATGAAAGACTGAATGCGCTGGTCCATGTTTGCACCAACGTGGAACCACATTTCCTGTCCAGAAACACTGTCACGAGCGAATCTGCCTGTAAGCATATTCATTTCGTTGAACTGTGCCTGTGAAGCAATGCGGTCTACTTCAGCTACAAGCTGGCTAACTTCAACCTGAATCTGCATGCGGTCTTCATCGGTGTAGATACCGTTGCTGGCCTGTACAGAAAGTTCGCGGATTCTCTGAAGGATATCTGTTGTTTCAGCAAGGTAGCCTTCTGTTGTCTGGATAAAGGAAATACCGTTGTTGATATTCCTGTTAGCCTGATTGAGACCGCGGATCTGGCTGCGCATCTTTTCAGATACTGCGAGTCCGGATGCATCGTCGCCAGCTCTGTTTATTTTTTCTCCAGAGCTGAGTTTTTCAATGTTGCCGAGAAGAGAAGCGTTGTTTACGCCCAGTTCGCGGTTAGCAAACATTGAACTCATGTTGTGATTAATAACCATAGTTCATGCCCTCCATGATTCTATTACATAAGGCTTCTTGCCTTACGCCTGTGATTTGTGCTAGCGGGCTCCGGTTTTTGCGCCCCCGGTGCCGGTTTAGACTAATACAGCAGGAACAGTTGCTTTCTTCTAAAAGCACTTGCCCATGCCGTCACAAACCCATGAAGAGCGGTTTTCAAAGATCTATGTTCCCTCTAAACAAGGAACAAAATTGACTATATAAACGGAAGTTAAAGGATTTTCAAATGAAGATTCAGTAATCATTCCGCACAGTCAGCAGGTTAGGGAAAAGATTTTACTCTTTTCCCTATATGGCCTACTGATTATTATACTACACTACTGGAGTAATGACAATACTGTCTGGCTCTGGCTGTTAGCCTGAGCGAGCATTGCTGTTCCTGCCTGTGTGAGTATCTGGTTCTTGGTGAACTGAACCATCTGAGAAGCCATGTCTGTATCGCGGATTCTTGATTCAGATGCCTGTGTATTTTCAGCAGCTACGTCAAGTCCCTTTACGGCATATTCAAGGCGGTTCTGGTAAGCACCAAGGTCAGCACGCTGTTTGTTGATCTTTTTCAGAGCTTCATCGAGTGTACCGATTGCGCGGTTGGCATCTTCCGGTGTTGCAATTGTCATGATTTCTTCTGTGCCAAGTTCGCGTACGCCGAGAGCAGATGCTGTCATTGTTCCGATGAAAACCTGTGTGCGCTGGTCCATGTTTGCACCAATGTGGAGCCACATAGAAGCTGTTACGCTGTTTTCACCTGTTTCCTTTGCAAAACGTCCAGTGAGCATGTTCATGCCGTTGAACTGTGCGTGGGAAGCAATGCGGTCTACTTCAGCAATGAGTGCGCTAACTTCAACCTGAATCTGCATGCGGTCTTCGTCTGTGTAGATACCGTTGCTTGACTGAACTGCGAGTTCACGGATTCTCTGGATGATGTCTGTTGTTTCCTGCAGATAACCTTCTGTTGTCTGGATGAAAGAGATACCATCAGCAGCGTTCCTAGAAGCTCTGTTCAAACCACGGATCTGGCTTCTCATCTTTTCAGATACTGCCAATCCAGATGCGTCATCGCCTGCGCGGTTGATTTTTTCGCCAGAAGAAAGCTTTTCCATATCCTTCTGAAGAGAAACGTTTGTTACTCCCAAAGAACGGTTGGCGAACATTGCGGACATGTTGTGGTTGATTACCATAATTTTTTCCTCCATGGAATTATGTTCAGGCAAAATCCTTTTTGCCCGGATGTAAAAGATTACATCTGCATTACAAGGCTACATCTGCAATCTTTTACGCGAAGACCTGACCGTTATCTTCTACGAAGTTGAGCAGCCATGGTTCTTCATTCTTTATTTTCGGTACTATTAATTAAGAACTTTAACACTTTTTTCAAAAAAAATCAAAAAATTTGCTAAAATTCATTAATCCAGGTCGAAATTTGAGTTTTCAGCAAGAACTGGCCTGTCAAAAACTCGAATTTTTAACCAATCCATTTAAATTCCTTAAGTTCTGCAACCAGATGGCTTAAGGAACGGGCTGCCTTGCCCCTGTGGCTTATTGCATTCTTCTGTTCTGCCGTAAGCTCTGCACCTGTTTTGCCGTACTGCGGCAGGAAGAAAATAGGGTCGTAGCCGAAACCTCCTGTTCCGCGGGCGTCCCTGATGTCTTCTATGAGGGTGCCTTCCATCGTCTCCTGTGCCACATAGAGGCGGGAAGGACCCATGTAAAGCACCATGGCGCAAACGTAGCGGCAGCTTCTTGGTCCGTTGGGAAAGATTCCCTTGCGGCCTGAACTGCCGTCTGAAGAAAATTTACCTTTGGCAATAGCTTCGTTGAGCTGCTCAATCAGCATTCTGTTCTGCTCTTCCTGAGGAATTTTTGAGCCGTCCGGCTTGCCCTTCATAAAGAGCGGCCCGGCATAGCGTGACGAATAGATTCCTGGTGCGCCGTCCAAAGCGTCCACGCAGATTCCTGAATCATCGGCTACTACCGGCGTTTCGGTTATGGAATACAGCGTCCTTGCCTTTATTAGGCTGTTTTCGTAAAACGTTGTACCCGTTTCTTCCGGGTCAAATTCAATTCCTTCATCTTTTGGCGTTACAATTGTGTGTTCGGGGAACAATTCACTCATTTCCCGCTTTTTGTTCACGTTGCCACTTGCCAAATAAATCTTCATAACACTTATTGTACCTCTTAAATGTTAAATTGTCCATGTTTTTTTTTGCATAATCCAAAATATATTTTACGTTACTGGCGCTTATGCCCAGAACCCTTGCAACCGCTGTGTTTGTGGGAATCATGAAGTGGGACTCTTCCTTGAGCTTCCTGTTTTTTTCATCCCACATCCTGCTGCGCTCTGCAATCTTTTTTTCTATTTCCCTTGAAAGGTAGCATCCGTCCTCCAGATTGCCCATCTCCATGATGTACTTGTTGCGGAAGTAAAAGGATGAATTCCGTATGCTCCGGCATTTCTTGATGCGCCTTATCTTTGGGTCCAGTTCCTCAAGGACCTTTTGTCTTAGCCTCTGCAGCTCTTCCACAGGGGTTTCTGTTATCACCGAGATTTTTTCCGTTAGGCTGTCATCTGTGTAGTAGGCGCACTTTGCAAAGAGCACCAGGCAGGTCCTTTTTATGATTTTTGCCGTTTTGCCGCTGAAAAGTGTGTAGTCCATGCCTGAATAGGATTTGTGCCTGAAGTTATTGTATGTTACCGGCCGGAATTTTTTCTTTATCTCCCTGAGTTTTTCTACGTCGGGGGCCTCGCTTTCCTGGCTTCCGCAGACATAGGACAGCTCGTCCATCTGGTAGGCATATTCCTTTTCCTCAATGCCCATGCGAGAGATGAAGTTAAGGCAGTTTTCCCTTGCTAGCGATGCGGCGGATTTTCTCTTCCACAGCCTTAGCCCCATGCTTATGTTTGCGTAGAGGTAGCCCTCAAAGGAGCCTTCCCCCTTCCTGTAGCCTTTCAGGATTTTTCCCATCCGCGGAATGTAGGACACCATAAAGTCGTGCAGATTGTCCATAGAAAGCTTTCCAAGTCCGTACCAAAGCCTGTACTTGTAGACGTGCTCTGCCAGAGCCTTTACGCTGTCTTCCAGGCTGCATTTTCCGCTCTGGAAGTCTTCGATGATTTTTTTGAGTTGATCCATAAAAACCCCTTTTTAAATTTGATTCACATTTTTGTGTGGCATTTACACAAAAGCAGTTTTTGTGCCAAGTTATGCGGCTGTAAAAAGAGGGGAAAATGTGGTGTTTTTTATGATTTTTGGGAGGAATTTTAAAAGAATTTGCAAGATTCTTTTAAAAGCCTGCAAGAATGTGCAAGAATTTGCAAGAATCTTTTAAAATCTTGCAAAAGACTGCAAGAATTTGCAAGATTCTTTTAAATTCTTGCAAGAAGGGGAGGTTTTCCAATGTTCATGGCGTTGCTCGTTGATTATAAACATGCCCCGGAAGGCCCCTTGCAAAAGAGACGCCCCCGAGGCAGCTGAAAAGGCCTGCGGCCCAGAAAAAAGAAATATGCTTTTTGCTTGTGGTTCTAGAGGACTTTTGAGAATTCCTTGATGATTGCGGGAAGGAGGGTTTCTATGCGGCCCTGGATGCTTGCGCCCGAAGCGTTTTTGTGTCCACCGCCCCCGAATTTTGCGGCAATTGCGCTTACGTCGCATTTGTCCCGGGAACGGAAGCCTGCCGTACAGTTTTCTTCCGTCTCCTGCCTAAGGAAAAGTACAGCTTCTACGCCTTCCACCGCCAACATCAGCGTGTAAAGGGCATCGCTGTCCCTTCCGTCCTGGCCGTACTTGTGGGTGTCCTCGATTTTTTCGTAAGTTGCGACGAGCTTTCCGTTGCAGTAGAGTTCCGAGCGGTCAAGCATTATGCCGAGCAGCTTGCGTGTGTTCCAAGCCTTGCCGCCTGTCATTTCCTGGTATGTCTTGCGCGGGGAAGTTCCAGCCTGCACGAGCCTTGCAGCCGCATTGAACACTTCGCCGTCCCTTTCGTTTAGGTAGCGGAAGAATCCCGTGTCCGTGGAGATGCCGAAAAAGAGTGTGTCCGCTTCTTCAAGGCCTGGCTTTCCAACGATGGCTTCGTAGAGCTGCTGTACGAGGAGGGCCGCTGCCGGGCATGTGGGGTCGATTATAGTGTTGGGCTGGGATGAGTCAGCTGTTTTGTGATGGTCCACGATGAAGGTATCAAGGCCTGCGATGGAACTGCCCTGTTCGCCTTCAAGTTCTCCAAGGCGTTGGGTTTCGGAACAGTCTACTATAATCAGTCCGCATTTTTCGCTTTCTTCCTTTGTCATGAAGGGGATGCTCTTTGTAAAGAGGCCTGCGTATTTTTTTATTTCCGTTCTCTTGAATGGACCGGCGTTAAGAAGCAGGTGGGGCTTTCCCAGGTGCTTGAGTATGTAAGATATTCCTAGGCTGCTTGCTATGCAGTCCCCGTCAGGCTCCTTGTGGCCTGCAATCAAAAAAGAATCATGGCTATCCAAAAAGGCCATAAAAGAATCTATCTGTTCTTTTGTAAGGAGAATCATTTGTTTTCCTTTTTTAACTTGTGGATTTAACTTGTCTGGCTTTTTAAAATTCCACGCTGGTGTAGAAAAATCCAAGCGGAAAATACAGAACCTTATGACTGGGAATTCTGCATCTTCCGCTTGTTTTGGTGGAAAGTCAAATTTTTCTGTTAGAACTCAATGTCAAGAGAGTCTGCGTTTGTGATTTCCATCCTTGCATGCGGGTCTGCCACTGCCCATACAGGATCTGAGCGCTTGGGGTTTACCGTAAGGAATACCTTATAGAATTCACCGTTCTTGTAGAGAACTGTCATGTATGTTCCCATTCCGGCCGGCTTGTGGCGGAAGTCGAGCTTACGTGGAGCGGATGTCTTGAACCATGCCTTGGGGATTACGACCTTGCCGATTTCCAGGCTCTGCTTTTCGTAAAGGACGATGTATGAGTCTGCCTGGTCAAAGATTCTGTAAACGCCTACGTTTCTGTATGAAAATTCGGAAACATTGTCACCGTGATCCCAGATGGGAGTGTCTGAAGAAGACGTACTCTGTGCAAAAGAGCTAACTGCAAGGACTGCAGCAACCAATAATGCCATTATAATTTTTTTCATAAAATCCTTCCTCGATTTGTTTGTTTTGGAGCGGGCGCAAAAGCCTTAATCCTTAAAGCCCCCGGTTTTGCCGGCAGCCTGCGCCAGGGCCTTGTTCACCTGATGCTGTTTTGGCAATTTGTCCGTCCATTAACCAGTATAAAGGCATTTTGCGCCTTTGACAACTGGAATTTGACCAGAAATTTGAATTTTTTCTTGACCGGGCAGGGAAAGCAGTGTGAAAACTTCCATTTTCTCCATTTTTCCTTCCGTTGGTGGTCTGTGCCTGCATACGGTAATGCTTTTTATAAAAAATTAAGCCTAGCCGGGATTGTAGGGGCGGCGCAGCCGTTGCCCCTGGCAATGGAGCGTAAGCGGAACCCCGGAAAGCACCTCAAAAATGGCTTCCTTGCCATTTTTGAGGTCGGGTTTTCTTTCGAAAACCCGCGTACATTTACGCTAAGAATTGACGCGCCCTCCATGGCGCTATGTGTTCTTCAAAAATGGCATATGTTTTTTTGGGCAGTTCTGCAGAAAAAAGCGGCTCCAGAAAAGAAAAAAAATCCATCCCTTGCCTTGTCTGCAAACCGCCGACAAACCTTAAATCGTGGCCGCAATCACCGCCTTGATGGTATGCATGCGGTTTTCCGCCTCGTCAAAGACAACTGACTGGCTGCTTTCAAAAACCTCGTCGGTCACTTCCATCTCGTTTATGCCAAATTTACGGCTTATTTCCTTGCCAATCTTTGTGTTTAAGTCGTGGAAAGAGGGCAGGTCGTGCATAAAAATTGCCGTAGGCTTTGCCATTGCCATAACTTCCTTTGTAACCTGGTAGGGCCTAAGGTCTGCTATGCGCTCAGCCCACACTTCGTCAGGCTCTCCCATGCTAACCCATACGTCTGTGTAGAGAATGTCCGCATCCTTTACCGCTGTCGCAATGTCTTCCTCAAGGGAAATGGAACCGCCGCTTTCGTTAAGCCAAGGCTTGCAGTCCTGTATAAGCTTTGCGGAGGGGAAATATTTCTTGTTTGTGCAAAGGACAAGGTTAAGCCCCAGCTTTGAACAGACCACGCAGAGTGAATTTCCTATGTTGTACCTTGCGTCCCCAAAGTAGACCAGCTTTAGTCCCTTCAGCTTTCCGTAGTGCTCGCGGATTGTAAGCATGTCGGCAAGCATCTGGGTAGGGTGGTATTCATTTGTAAGGCCGTTCCAGACCGGCACTTTGGAAAACTTGGCAAGTTCTTCTATAATGTCCTGTCCAAAACCGCGGTATTCAATTCCGTCAAACATGCGGCTAAGAACCCTTGCTGTGTCTGCAATGCTCTCTTTTTTTCCAATCTGGGAGCCTTCTGCAAGGTAGGTCGTCATAATTCCAAGGTCGTGGGCGGCAACTTCAAAGGAGCATCTGGTGCGCGTGGAAGTCTTTTCAAAAATCAGGGCTATGTTCTTTCCCCTGAAAGTGTCAACTGCTTCACCGGCCTTCTTTTTTTTCTTGTAGTCGGCGGCCAAATCCAAAAGACCTAGAATTTCTTCGGGCGTAAAATCCCTGAGCGTTAAAAAATCCCTTCCGTGTAAGTTTAAAGCCATAATCGCCTTCCTTTTTCTGTTGAAAGGACAATTTTAGCACACTTTTGAAATTTATTCTATAGGGCGAGCTGTCTTGTATTTTTTTGAATTTTTAGGGTGATTTAGGGGACGGCGTCCTCCTTGCTCTACCATTCTGCTCTTTGGCTAACTCGGCCGAAAGTGCCTTTGCGCCACGGGCTTTTCGGGGCTTGCCCTCACGGCCGGTGCACTTGCGTGCACGCACTTCGTGCCCCCTACAATCCCGCGTAGGTTGCGCCAAAAAAAAATCCCTCCATGGATTTTTTTGGGATTGCAGAACCGCGTGGCGATTCTGCACGTTGCTAAGCCGCCCTCCGTGGCTTGTTACTGGTTGGCAAGGAAGAGAAAAGTCCCTCCGCGTATGGTAAGGGCTTACTTTTCAAAAATGAGGTTCAGCGTCATGTTCTCATCGTCAAGGTTGATGTCAAAGCTTATGACTGAACCCTTGTTGTAGAAGACAGCCTTTCCGTTTTCAATGTCACCGTCAAAGATTATTGTGTTCTTTTCGTAGTCAATGGTGTAGGTTCCAGAATCATTTTCCACTTCGCCGCTGTGGGTAAAGTTAAGGATTACGTTCTTTCCGTCAATGAATTTGAGGGAGCCGGAAACTGTTTCGCCTGCTATTGACATAAGGGAAGATGCGTCCACGCCGTTAATCAGGAACTTTGTGAGCTTGTAGGTCTTTCCCTTGAAGATGTTGGTCTTTACGGAGCCATAGTCAATCTCTGGCTGTGCCTGTCCCTGCTTGAGGGCGGTCTTTTCTGCTGCCTTGCCCTTTTCCGTAAGGGTTATGTCCGCCATCATGCCATCCTGGATGGGAGCGGAGACTTTCAACTGGGAAAAGTCGTCCGTATATGAAAAGCTAAGGTTTTCCTTTCCGTCTTCATCATAAATGATTACGGCCTTTTTCTTTGAGTCCACCTTGTACTTTGCGGATTCCTCATCCTTTTCGCCGCCTGTAGTCAGCTGTACCCTGCATGTGTCTTCGCTTGTGAATTCAAGCTCGATGTTCATCTCAAAGCCGGCGATTGCCAGAAGACTCGTTACGTCGGTGCCGCCCGCGCTGATTCCTGTCATTACGTATGTCTTGCCTGCAAAGTTGTTCTGTTTGCCGCCTGCAAATGCATTCGTGAGCGAAAGTGAGCATACAAGGAATGCGGCAAGCAAGCCTGCAAATTTGCCAGTGATTTTTCTTGTGAAATTCATAAATTCCCCCTTGAGTTTTGTCTCTTGAGTTTTGCATAAAAAACAAATGGTGTCAATGAAAATTACAATATTATTGTAAAGATTCTTCAAATATGATACAATTCCTATCATTTTTGAATTAGATACAGAGGTTTTGTAAATGTACAAGAGCGTAGACCCCAAGGCTGACTTTCCCAAGCAGGAAGAGCAGATACTTGAATTTTGGCAGAAAAACGATACTTTTAAAAAATCAGTAAGCCAGAGAGAAGGCTCCCCTGAGTTCATATTTTTTGACGGCCCGCCTTTTGCAACTGGTCTTCCTCACTTTGGGCATTTTATTCCTTCCACAATCAAAGACATCATTCCCCGCTACCAGACAATGAAGGGTAAGAAGGTTAACCGCCGCTTTGGCTGGGACTGCCACGGCCTTCCGGTAGAAAACCTTATAGAAAAGGAACTGGGCATCAACTCCAAGCACGAGATTGAGGCTTACGGGGTTGCAAACTTTAACGACAAGTGCCGCGCTTCCGTTCTTAAGTACACAAGCGAATGGCGCAAGACCATAACCCGCATGGGACGCTGGGTAGACTTTGACAATGACTACAAGACCATGAACCCGGAATTCATGGAGACAATCTGGTGGGTTGCAAAGTCCCTCTGGGAAAAGGGCATGATTTACGAGGGCAAGTACATTCTTCCATACTGCCCAAGATGCTCAACTGTACTTTCTTCCCACGAGCTTGCACAGGGCTACAAGCAGAAGGACGACCCGGCAATAACAATCCGCTTTAAGGTTACGGGGCAGCCCAAGGCTTTTAGCGATCCTGATTTGCTCAACGGCAAGACTTATTTCCTTGCGTGGACAACAACCCCTTGGACACTTCCTTCAAACCTGGGCCTTTGTATGGGTCCAGAGATTGAATACGTAAAGATTTTGGATGAAGACAGCGGTGACTTCTACATCATGGCAGAGAGCCGCCTACATGCCTATTATAAAGAAGAAAAGGGCTACAAGGTAATCTACAAGCGTCCTGGAAAAGACTTTGTTGGTGCCGAGTACGAGCCGCTCTTCCCCTATTTTGCAGACCTTAAGGATGCCGCCAAGTGTGCGGAAGTTTCCGGCCAGAAGTGCGAAAAGGGTGCCTTCCGCCTCTTTAATGCAGACTATGTTTCTACGGAAGACGGTACTGGCATTGTCCACATTGCCCCTGCCTTTGGTGAAGACGACAGCAAGGTCTTTGCAGGAAGCGGTGTTCCTTTTGTAGAGCCTATAGACGCAGAATGCAAGTTTACAAAGGAAGTTTCTGACTACGTTGGCCGCTTTGTAAAGGACTGCGACAAAGACATAATGGACCGCCTCAAGAAAGAGGGCAAGCTTTTAAAGCGCGACACAATCAAGCACGAATACCCCCACTGCTGGAGGTGCGGTTCTCCTCTTATTTACCGCGGAATCGGCAGCTGGTTCGTAAAGGTTGCAGAAAACCACGACAAGCTCTTAAAGGCAAACAGCCAGATTAAGTGGCAGCCTGCCCACATTAAGGAAGGTCGCTTTGGAAAGTGGCTTGCAGGTGCCCGCGACTGGGCTGTAAGCCGCAACCGCTACTGGGGCAACCCAATCCCAATCTGGAAGTGCCCGGACTGCGGAAAGGCAATTTGTGTAGGCAGCCGTGACGAGCTTAAGAAGTTGAGCGGCGTTTATCCTGAGGACCTGCACAAGCAGTTTGTGGACAAGATAACAATTCCATGCTCTTGCGGCGGAACAATGAAGCGCATACCGGAAGTCTTTGACTGCTGGTTTGAAAGCGGCTCCATGCCTTATGCCCAGGTTCACTATCCTTTTGAAAACAAGGACTACTTTGAAAAGCATTTCCCCGCAGACTTTATTTCCGAAGGCCTTGACCAGACACGCGGATGGTTCTACACGCTTACGGTTCTTGCAGCAGAGCTTTTTGACAAGCCGGCATTCAGGAACTGCATCGTAAACGGAATCGTACTTGCAAGCGACGGACGCAAGATGTCAAAGAGCCTCCGTAACTATACAGACCCGGTAGAGGCAATCAACAAGTACAGCGCAGACGCAATACGACTCTTCCTTATGCACTCTGCCGTTGTAAAGGCTGACGAAATCCGCTATTCAGACGAAGGTGTGCGCGACGTAATCAAGAGCATAATCCTTCCTCTTTGGAACAGCTATTCATTCTTTGTACAGTATGCAAACATAGACAAGGTTACCTGCACGGGCCACGAGTTTGACTCAAAGCTTCCTGACAATCCGCTTGACCGCTGGATTCTTTCTGTTTCGCAGAAGATGGTAAAAGACGTAACTGCCGCCATGGACGACTACGACCTTAGCGCAGCCATTGACCCAATGCTTGCATTCATTGACCAGATAAACAACTGGTACATCAGGCGCAACCGCCGCCGCTTCTGGAAGAGTGGAAACGATACGGACAAGATGGAAGCCTATGCATCGCTTTATTCAGCACTGCGCACCTTTGCCCTTGTTGCAGCTCCTTTCATTCCTTTCCTTACGGAAGAAATTTGGCAGAACCTCCACACCGCAGAAGAAAAGGAATCCGTTCACCTTATGGATTATCCTGTCTACCAGGAGAGGTTCCGCGACGAGCAGCTTGAATTCCAGATGGCAACCGTTCAGAAGGCAGTTTCCATGGGAAGAAGCCTGCGCAACCAGTTCAACATCAAGAACCGCCAGCCCCTTTCCGCAGTTGCACTTGTTACCCGCAAGGCAGAAGAAAAAGCCGTTCTTGCTTCAATGCAGGACACTATTGCAGAAGAGCTTAACGTAAAGCAGGTTGTCTTCCACGAAAGGGAAGATGAGCTTGTTGAATATTCAGCAAAGGCAAATTTCCGCGTTCTTGGCAAGACGCTGGGTGCAAAGATGAAGGCCGCCGCAGCCGAGATTGCAAAGCTTTCCGGTGAGCAGATTGCAGAGATGCTTGACGGCAATGCACTCAGCATAAACGTTGACGGGCAGGAAGTTGAACTTTCTAGCGAGAACGTAATCGTAGAGCGCAGCGAAAAGGAAGACCTTAAAGTCTTGAACGAAGGAACCCTCACCGTTGGCCTTGAAACAAAGATTACCCCGGAACTTAAGAACGAAGGTTTTGCCCGTGACCTTGTTCGCGGAATCCAGAACCAGAGAAAGGAAAGCGGCTTCGAGATTACTGACCGCATAACTCTTAAAGTTTCCGGCGACGCAGAACTTAAGGAAGCCTTTGCTGCATTCAAAGACTTTATTGCCAACGAGACTTTGGCAAATTCTGTTGAATGGGTTGAAGGGCTTTCTGATGGCGTAAAGGTTGAAGCCGATGAAAAGGCTTGGACAATAAATATAGCGAGGGTGTAGCTTTATGAAAAGATTTGATTGTGTAAAATCTGGTGCGCTTGTGGCTTTGTGCTTCTGCGCCTCAATGTTCTTTGCTTCCTGTAAGACTACCGGGGGCGAAGCTTCTGCCGCAGTTGCCGCAAAGAAGACTCCGTTTGAAGTTCTTAGCAATGACTCGGCTGTCTACCTTAAGATGCCTGTAAAGGAAAACATGGATCTTGCAACGCAGATAATCACTTCCAAGGTGCAGGGAATTTCCGAAAAGGATGCCAAGCGCCTTGCAAAGCAGATAAACGTTTTGTGGGCAGGCCTTTCCTCTAAGGACAACCTTAACCGCGCAGAATTCTATGCTTCCGGTTCATACCCGCCAGCTGCCCTTGCGTCTGTTCTTACGGAAAAGAACGGCTGGAAAAAGAAGAATTTCCTTTCTCCAACAGAGGATGACATTCCTTACTACATGCACTCCTCTGCAAAGATGGAAATTTCATTCCCGTCAATGGCGGTGCTTTGCGCTTCTACAAACGTAAAGACAATGCTTAACAACTTGTATTCCACAAATACAAATACAGCTGATTTTGTAAGCTGGATGGAGAACAAGGGTGGCGAGGATTCTTCACTCATAAAATTCTACGTAACTGACGCTTCAAAATTCATCACAAGCTTTTTGGGCGGACTTATTCCCAACTCAAAGAATTTTGCCGCCAACTGCAAGGACATCTACGGAACTTTGCTGCAGAAGAGCGGGGAAGACTACCTTCTTTCTCTTAAAATCAACCTGAACAATCCTAAGGCTGCAGGAGCATACCTGTCCATGCTAAAGCTGGGCTTTGCCCTTGCCGGTATTACCGTTACCCAGCCGGATGAAAAGACTATTTCGGTTCAGGATATTCCTGTAAAGCAGAGCCAGATTATTTCTTTGCTGTAAACATGGGCCGTATTTTTTGCAGGGCATTCAACTGCCTTGCATCCGCAGCATCAATATTCCTTTTGTGCTCGCTCCTTGCCGCCTGCTCGTCATTCAGGGCACCGGGGGAGCAGTCTGTGCGCAACAAGAATCTGATGGCTGAGTACTTTTCAATTGCAAAGTCATACGAAGAGCAAAAAAATTATACTAAGGCAATCAGTTTCTACAAGAAGGTCCTTAAGGACAAGGAACTGCATGACTCCGCCTATTACAAGGTTGGCTACTGTCAGGCAAGGGCAGGCAACTGGGCGGAGGCACTAAAAATCTACAGGCAGCTTTTGCAAAAGGACAAGGACAACAAGAACCTTAAGGTTTCCGTAGCCTATGTTACGGCGATGAGCGGCAACCTTAAGGAGGCTTCTGCCCTTTACGAAGCCCTTGTAAAAGACAATCCCACCGATTCGTCAGTCCTCAAGAACTATATCTCCGTACTTATGGCCCTTAATAAATATGAGGAAGCCCAAGCCCAGTTCAATTTGTTAAAGGAAACTTTTCCCGACGACGAGTCAATCGCGGCAATCCAGGCAAAAATCGCGGACGGCCTAAAACTCTAAGAAAATACTGATTAATAGCATCTGTCATTGCCGGGTTCGCTGGAAAATTTTGCGAAGAGTCCGGCATCCTTTTTTATTCTGCTCCCTTAAGCTTTGCCGCTTCCGATGCGAGATAGTTGCGGTATTTTTCTGGGTTCACCTTGAATGCAATAATCGGGGACTCCTTGTCTTCCAGTGCATGTTCAAGCGCCTGCTCCGATTCATTTGCAAGCCTTGCACCGGAGATAAGCCTTAGCGACCGCGATGAAATTCCAATTGCAGTATGGTTGTAAAGGGAGGCCTTGCTAAGCTCCGTAACAATTTGGGTGTGGAGCTCTTCTGCAGCCTTTATTGCCTTGTCAATGTTCATGTTTTGGAATATTGCCGTACAGCCGTCCTTTTTGTATTCAAAGGCCAGGTCCTTGAATTTCACAAACTGAATTATCAGGTTGGCAATGTTTTTTGCGGTCGGGGTATTCCAGTCAATGTCCTTGATTCGCACTGTAATCAGTGCAAGGTCCTTTTCATCGGATGCTGCTCGGACAAGCTCGCTGTCCAGGCGGGGAATCATGTAGGCTTCCCATCCGAATCCCGTAACCGGCGAGAACAAGCCGTGGGGTTTGTTGTCTTCTGCCTGGTGCTTTATGCTAAGGTCTTCCACATCTGTTCTTATTGCGGGCTGGGGTTTTTCCTCAGTTTCTGCTTCCTGGGCTACCAGAGACTCTGCCTCAAGCTCGTCCAAGTCGCTTAGGTCGTCGTTTACAAAGTCGTCGTCAAAGGAAACGTCATCCAGGTCGGGCTCTTCAAACTTTTCCGTGTAGGAAGCATCTCCCGCGGCAATTGTCTGATCTTCGTCTTCATCCGGCAGTACGTCGGTAACATCGTATTCAATTGGGCTTGACTCCGCTGCATATTCAGAGGCCTTTTCTTCTATCAAGTCCTTTTCTATATCCTTTTCCCCAGATTCATTCTCCCTGTACCAGCGGTCCCTTGTTTCCCCGCTGTCCTGTACCAGAGTGGCTTCATCCTTTGCCATTTCGTTTTCATATTCAAAATTTGCAATGTCCGGATCCAGGGCATCATCTTCCTTTTCTTCAAAAAAATCCAGGTCGGGGTTTTCATCTACATCTGCAAAGTTGTCCTGGGGGAGGGCGGGTGCGGATTCCTCTTTTTCATCCATTCTCCCGGCCTTTTCTCCGGTGAACGGATTCTCTTCAAAAAAAGGGGCGGGTTCTTCCTCCCTTTCATCTTCCTGAATGAAGCCCTCTTCTTCAATTGAATCATCGCTAAGCGGGCGAAGGTCGTTGTATGTTTCTTCCTGCAAGTCGTCATCATCGGAATAGACTGAAGAGTACATGTAAAGGTAAATCAGGTAGATGATGCAGGCGATTGTTGCTCCCAGTATGGCAAAAAATGCTATCCGTCCCTTGTAGAAAATGGATGTCGGGCGCAGTTTGTAGATTGCTGCCGTAAGTTTTACCGGTGCACCATCCTTTGCGTTTAGGGAGTCTGTTCTTCTGATTACCAGGGGAGATGTGCCCGCAGCAGTCTTTGTCGGGTCTGCCGGGTAGGAGAAAAAGACCTGCCCGTCGTAGAGAAGCTGCAGTGCGGCAATGTCCTGCATGTTTCCCAGTGAATGGAGAAGGGCGTTTGTAAAGGATTCCGTTCCGGGCTGGTTCACGTTAAGGTTTCTGTTTACCTCGCGCGAAAGCTCCGTGTATCTGCTGTTTGCCCTTGCTTCTCCAGTGTAGTATTCAATTCCAAGTGAAAGTATATAGTACAATACGGCCGCTATATAGATTAATGTAATGGCTATTGTGAAAAGTGGATTTCTCTTATTGCTCATACAGTACAGTATAACGTGTTAATTGAGAGTATGCAAGTTTTAAGAAGTCAAAAAATGAATGTTTTGCAGAATCATTTTGCTTTTTTCTGAGGTTTGCAATCAGGGGAAGCAGGCTGACCGTATATGGATTGAGGATTTGCCCCTTTCCGTCAAGGGTGTTTTGGAGATTTTTTAGATAATCATCAAAAAAGGAGGAAAAGTTGAATTCCTTTTCTTTCCTTGGAAATGAGTCAGCTTTTGCGGAGCTTTTGAGGCTTGCCCCGCTTTTTGAATAACCCCATTTTTCTGCCCATTCCATCGTGGTCCTTGCATATCCTTCCATAACTTGGGTCGTAAAGGCTTTGTTCAGACTGCCAGAAAATGGTGCTGGTTCCCGGGGCTTTATAAGTTCCGTGCGGAACATAAGGGCTGCGTTCATCTGCTCGCTCGTCTGCGTGCGGCTGCATCCGCTCAGGAAATTTGGCTCGAGATATGTTCCCTTTGCGTAAGGCTTTCCTTCCGAATAGCAGAAGTCTGCACCAAAAAGTTCTATCTCGCTAAAGCCCTGCTGCCTTGCAAAGTCACAGGCCGCAATCGTGACGGTTCCAGATCCGCTTTCCGCCAGGGGGACTGTAGTGCCTTCCAGGGCAAGGGATGTAAGCGGGTGTGCGCTCCGAATGAAATAGACTTCAAAGCCCTGCGAACGGGCGTATTCAACGGCATTCCTGTTTGAGGAGATGTCAAAGACGCAAAGTGCACTTTTTTCCTTCAAAAGCGGAAGTGCAAAAAAATGCGTGGCAGAAACCCTCTGCGCGTCTATGCTTACCACGGCATCCGGGCATATTCCGCTTCTTGCAAGGCTTCCAAGCGCCGTGTCCGTAGAGATTATGCAGTATGAATTCCTGTGCTGCAAAAGCCTTTTGATTGACTCGTCAAGTGAGGGGCCTGCCGCTATGACCGCTGCCTTGAGCTTTGAATTAAGCCTGATGTCCGGGTTCTTCCTGAACTTGCTAAGGTTTGCCAATATGTTCCTCTGCCACTGTCCGCCAAAATGCGCCTGCACGGAATAGTCCCGGGAGATTGCCTTTAGTTCATCCATGACTTGGTCTTTTAATGAAGAAAGAAGGTTCTGGTTTTCATTTTCCCATGCCCGCTGGCAAACGAATACG
This sequence comes from Treponema sp. UBA6988, assembly GCA_002448445.1. Classification (GTDB taxonomy): domain Bacteria; phylum Spirochaetota; class Spirochaetia; order Treponematales; family Treponemataceae; genus Treponema_D. The sequence goes on along the minus strand of DJYC01000045.1, from coordinate 6,915 downwards.
CAGTCTCCGTAGAGGGATGGAATGTAGCTTTCCCTTACAAGGCGGGGAGTCTGGTCTGCCGTACAAAGGGAAATGTTCTTTTTTGAAAGCATGTCCTTTACGGCGGGAAAATTCTTGCAGAATTCAAGGCTTTCCCTGTCGGCTTCAACTGCAAGCAGGAATGCGTTCGGAAACTTTTTTGCAACGCTTTTTATGTGGAAGCCGGCCCCGACTCCTGCTATGATTATAAATGCAGTGCCTTCACTTTTTATGGAGGATGCAAAGGCTTCCGCTTCGTTTTCCGGATTGTACTTTGAGTGCATGGGCTTTCCGCTGGAAAAAAGTGGGATGTCGTCTCCATTTTTTGACTTGACTGTTCCGCTGTAAATCATGATTCCTTTCCTCCTGGAAAAGCTGCCCTGCTTACGTTCTCGATGAAGCTTTCCATCTTTTCTTTAATCTCATTGGAAAGTAAATCCTTTCCACTGCGGGAGTCCCTTATGTAAAGTGACGGGAGGGCTTCCCTTATCCATTCGGCCGAGCCTTTATTCTCCTTGAGTGTCTTTTCTATCAGTTTTAGCCTTGCCTCTTTTTCCATGCTGAATTTTCTAAATGAAATTTGCGGGAGAAGTGAATGTCCTGAGCTTTTTTTTACAAAGTCCTCAAAGAAGTTCCAGTTAACGTCAGGAATTTTTCCGAGTGAATTTTTGTAGGCAAAGCCTGTGCTTAGGCGGAAGAGCCTGCCCTTAAAGTCCTGGGCGGCAAACCAGTCGCGGTAGATGCAGAGGGAAGGGGAGTTAAATGTGGAAGGGGTAAGCCGCGTCTCTTTTGTAAAAGTCCTGGTGTCTTTGGAGCAGGCGTCATTTTCAAGCTCGTTGGGCTGCGTGTGCTGGAAGCCACTGGAGGGGGCAAGGTCAAGCCCGCAGAAAAAAACACTTGAGCTTGTTATGGAAAGAGCAAGTTCTGCGGCAGTTCCGCTTACGGTTCCGTTGCGCTTTGCCCTTATCGCTTCAAATGAAAAGCTTTTGAGAAAGGCTTCGCATATTCCGTCGCCATAGGACAGGGGCAGGACAGGTGTTTCTTCCATTCCCCTTGCGTACATTGCGCTTTCTGCAGAAATTGCTGTCGGAATTTTTTCGCCCCCGTTAAGGATTGTAAGGTGCCGCTTTGCCCAGTAGCCTCCGTCTGTTGAAATGCAGAGGTCAGGCTTTATCCCATAGGCAATGAGGGGGGAGAGTGCCGATGATACCGCTATTAAAAAAAAACTGTTCCTTAATTCCTTTATTTTTGGAAGCGATGTCTTTAGGCTGGGGCCGCTTGCGCATACTAGCACCGGGCTTGTTCCCGCTTTTATTGATGCAGTCTCGTTTGCAAAGAGGCAGAAGCGGATGCAGTTTTTAACCCAACGCTTGGAAAAGTATTCTCTGGTAGCAAGGATGTCACGGCTTTTTACAACCGCCTTTCTTATCTCTTCCCAGCTTGACTTGTATTCAGCGGGAAAGGCCTTTTCGCTTGGCTGCCAGGAGATGAAAAGTGATGCGCTGAGCCCTTCCTCTCCCATAAAGTTGAACAGGGATTCGCAGAGGTTTTTGTCTTCGTTGTAGAATACCCTGTCGAATTTTTCATTGTCTGAATCAAAGGCTCGGCAGTATCGCACTGCACATATTTTTGCTTGCGGGAATCTTTTTTTTAGGTATGGCAGGCAGTAGGAAAGGGCTGGCCCTGTTACCAGTATGTATTCAGGAAAAAAAGGGCATTCAATTGACTGGACAAAACGCTCCGCTTCCACCTCCGGGTTGTATGATGAATGGAGCTTTATTCCGTCAGCGCTGCAGGTTTTTATTCCCCTTGCGTTTTGAATGAATTCTATTTTTACCGCCATATCTAGCCTTCAAAAAAAAGGCCATATTTTGTACAACTGCAATGCAATTGCAAAATATGGCCATTCCGTTGTTTTTGGGATTTTTATGCGTCAGGACAATCCCAGTTCCTTGAACAGCTTCTTGTATGTGGAGAACTGCTCAGAACGTGCAAACTCTTCGATTTTTTCTTCGGGCAGGTTTTCCAAAAGCTGGTCCATGTATGTAAGGACTGTCTTTATTTCTTCCTTTAATTCCTCGGGAATTGCTTCTGCCGGGGTGTCTGCCTCTTCTGATGAACTTGAGGCATCGCCTCCGCTTGCAAGGGCTGCAGCAGAAAGCCCGCTTGCAGCAGGAACTTCTTCTGCCACTTCCGGCTCTGATGCTTCAAGTGCAGGCTCTTCGTCCGCTTCTGTTGCTTCAGCAATTTCTGGAGCTGCCTCTTCTTCTGAAACAGCATCCTCTGGATTGTTGTCAGGGTTGTCCCAGCCGTTGAATACCTTTGTTACAGGTTCCTCGCTGATTCCCGGTTCGATTTTTTCATCCTCGTCTTCCTTGAGGAATTCGATGTTGTCTTCTGTGAGCTCTGGCTTTTCCTCATCTGCAAAAGGATTTCCGCCGGTTGCAGGAATGTATTCAACTTCTACGCTTGACTCTGCTTCAGCCTCGTCATTTTCTACGACTTCCGGCTCGTCAAATTCTTCAAGCGCCTCGTTCTTGAGGGCCTCTATGTCAAGTTCTTTTTCAGCCTCGTTTTCTACGGGTGCAACAGGCTCTTCGAGGGGGGATTCCTCCGACTCTTCGGATTCGCTGTAAACTTCTGGATGAATCTTGTCCTTTTCCATGTTTTCCTGGTGGATTGTGGCAAGAATCTGATCCATTTCCGGAGTTGTGTCGGATGATTCGTCCTCGCTGGTGTCGTCGTCCGCATCGGAAAGCTCAGCTGCAAGGCGTTCGCTCTGTTCTTCAGCCTCTGCCTTGAGTTCTTCCTCTCCAACAGTCGGTTCCTCAAAGTCCTGGGACTCTGTAAATTCACCCTCACTTTCTTCTGCGGGGGCGGGAATATCGCCTGTAATTGCGTTTTCTATAAAGTCTGAATTTGAAGATTCAACGAGTATGTCGTCAACCTTGGGAACTTCTATTTCTTCTTCTGTGGAATCACCGTCGTCAGAAAGCTCTGTTTCATCTTCGCCTGATGGGGAGATTTCAACTTCGTCAAGGTTGGGCTCTTCAAGAGTTTCGTTTGCAAAGTCAACGCCGGTCTCTTCTCCTTCCGGGCTGTAGTCGTTAGGAACTTCCGGCATGTTTTCTGCAGACCCCAGAATGTCTTCTTCCGTTTCTACGGATTCACGGACGGAGGGAGCTTCCAGTTCCTGTTCGCCGTCGGAATTCTCTGACGTCATTTCGGCAGAACTAAGGATGTTGGTCAATTCGTCTCCGCTAAGGGCAATGGTGTCATCGTCGTCGTCGTCACCAAAGAAGCCTTTGTCTGCTTCCGACGGGGCAGCCTCGATTATAGGCTCAACCACTTCTTCAGAACCGGCTCCGTTGCGTTTGAATTCCTCAAACTCTGATTTTAGGTAGCTAATCTCGTTCTTGACTTCCTTAAGGTCATCAACAATCTGTGTTAGCAGTTCATTGTTGTCAATTGCATTGTCCATATTTCCTTCTCCCGTTGTTTCCGGCTCTACTATTTCGTTGTCTATAGTACTATTTTCAACTGAATTTGCAGATTCGTCAATATCTTTTTTTAATTTTTCTTCCTCTTCTTGGGCTTGAACCTTGAGTTCCTTTTCCACCATGGAGTCTATTGGATCCTCAAAATCTTCTGACCCGAGAAAAGTTGAAATGTTTATGTCTTCTCCGGCAGGCACTTCCGCTTCGTCCTCTGTGCTGTAGGAGATTGTGTCCTCGCTTGCAACAGGCTTGGGAATGGACGGGTCTTCCAGGTCTGCTTCCTCAAAAACCGTTTCCTCCGTCTCTTCGGCAAAAGGGTTGAAGGCCTCCTTTTTTACAGCGTCACTTCCGTCTGCGGCACTTTCTGTTGGGGCATCCTGAGAGGGGGTGTTTTCCTCTGTCTGGAAGCTTTCTGGCAGGACCGTTTCATCCTGAGGAAGGAATTCTGTTCCTTCGTAGACATCCGGTTCGCCAAAGCTTTCCGCTGGAAGTTCTGACTCTGTTACCGCATTGTCTTCCTGCGGAAGGAATTCTGTTCCCTCAAAAACGTCTGGCTCGCCAAAGCTTTCGGGGTTTGCCTCATCTGCTACCGTTTCATCTTCTGCTTCCACGGTATCTTCTGCTTCTGGTTGCCCGGCTGCGGCTTCGTCGGCTATTGTGTCGGCCACCTCTTCTTCTGCAACTGTGTCTTCTGCAACAAACGCCTCGTCTGCTACGGGCACGTCTGCAACTGTGTCATTTGCCCCTGCCTCATTTGCTTCGCCCTCACTGTCTGCTGGACTGATGCCGCCTTCTGGAAGGGCAGGGGATTCTGATTCGCTAATGGAAACGGTTTTGCCGCTTTCATCTTCTATTGAATCAAGCAGGGAGTCCAGGTCAAAGTCGTCTGACTGGGAATTTTCTGCCTGAATAGGTGCTTCCTTTCTTGGCTGTTTTTTGGAAGTGTCATCAATATAGATGGAAATGTTGTCGTCTTCTGTTTCCTGGCCGATTCCCTCTGCAGAATTCTCTTCCATGCTTCCGTCTGAGGAAACCTTAAGGTCAAAGTCGGGCTTCTTCTGGGGAAGGGCCTTTGCGGCAGCCTGCCCCTCGTCTTCCCCGATTCCAAAGTCGGAAAGGTCTACGCTCTGGCTTTCCTCCGAATCTGATGAAGCAAACATGCTGTCAAAATCGTCTGCGGATATGGCTTCCGTTGTGTCTTCCATGGAAACGGCTTTCTTTGGCTCGTCACCTGATTCCTGCGAGGTGCTGCCATCGGAAAAGAATGAATCCATGTCAACTGCTTCACCTGCGCTTGCTGATGAATTGGATGAATCCTGCGAGGTAAAGTCGTCAAGAATGTCGTCCAGCTCTGAGTTTTCTTCCGTCTCCACTTTTAGGGTGTCGTCAAAGGAAAGGTCTATGTCTATTGGGTCATCGTAGACTTCCTCTTCCTGCTTCTGCTCTGTCTGTGAAGATTCAATTGGGGAATCAAGGAAGGCGTCAAGGGAGATTTCCCCGTCGGGAACAAAGTTGTCCTGCTCACCAATGGGGTTTGTGCTGTTGCTGCTTATGAATTCATTTATGGAAACGTCTCCGTCCGCAGAGGCTGCAGGCCCGTCAAGAAAGTCGTCTATAGAAACTTCCTCCTCCTGAGTCGGCCCGCTTTTTGTGCTTTCCCCTTCGTCCATGAATGAATTAACGTCTATTTCGGTTATGCCGTTGTCCAGAATGTTGCTTCCCTCTTCTTCCACAGAAATTTCCTCTGTGGGAAGGGTCTCAAAATTCAAGTCATCTGATGGGGGCAGGGGAGCTTCTTCCTGGGCATCTTCTTGAGCTAGCGGAGTGTCCTCCCTTGGAGGCTGGTCTGCAAGAGTCTTGTCCTCATCGCCGCTTCCTTCTTCACTTTTTTCCGTGTTGAGGAATTCGAAGTCGGGCATAGCATATTCGCCGCCGTCCGCCTCTCCTTCTGCGGGGGCTAGCATTTCCACGTCACCTTCCTTGGCTGTGCGGGGAGGCGTTTTTATCCAGACGCCATACTTGTTGAGCTCACTGTTTGAGTCTGTGTCTTTCTCCATCTAAAACCCCTTTATAAAATGTGCGGCGCAAAGGACAGCTTCCCTGCTGTTCCCAAGTTCAGGCCGTACGGATTTATACATTTTGACTTTTCAATTATCGGCAAAAATAGCTAAAAAATGAATGCTGGAACAGAAAAAAGTAGTGCCTAGAAAACAATTCAGAAATTGAATGCAGTTGCCGAAAATTATTTTACGATGACACGATTCAGATTTCTTGCCGCAGCATGCCTGGGAACATTATTCTATGTTATGGTTTCCATGTTTGCGGGAAGGGACGGTGTGTGGGCAAGGAACCAGCTTTTGGAACAGAAAAGGATTCTTAGCGCAAACACAGCATCCATAGAAAAAACGTATGAAGAACTCAGCCTGGAAAAAGTCGCTCTGCAAAAAGACATGGACGTAATAGCAGCCTATGCCCGTAAGCTTGGCTATGTTCAGGAAGGCGAAAAGATAGTAAAGATAAACGGGCTTACTGTCCGCGAAACCCAGATATTCGACGCAGGTTCTGTTGTAAAGCACGAAGAGTCAAAGTATGTCCCTGAAATGTACTGCAAGGGCGTTGGGCTTGCGGTTTTTGCCCTTGTCTACAGCCTGCTCCTTTTGCTTGACTATACGCGCGGCCTTTTAAAAGTTGGCAGCAAAAAAAAATACTATGACGAATTAAAAGGCATCCCTGCATGAAAGAGACAGCCAAAAATGAAGGTGACAGTTTGAACCTTGCCCTTGACTGCATGAAAAGCGGCGGGGTTGCGGTCCTTCCAACGGATACAGTTTACGGCTTTAGTGCCGCTGTTGACCTTAAAAAACAGCCTTTCCTGGGTACAGATGAAAGAATCAGAAAAATAAAGGGAAGGGGAGAAGACAAGCCTTTTATCCACCTTATTGCAAAGCCCCAAGACATTCTTATGTATACAGATGACCCCATTCCGGAGGCTTTGCTTGCCAAGTGGCCTGGACCTTTGACAATAATCGTAAAGCTCAAGGAAGACTCTCCCCTGGAAACAAAGCTTAAGACAGTTGCCTTCCGCTGCCCCGGAGACCAATGGCTTAGAAAGCTCATAGAAGAAACTGGCCGTCCCCTCTACAGCACAAGCGTTAACAGGAGCGGCTCTCCCGTACTTGATTCTGCGGATGCAATACGTAGCGAATTTGGCGGGGAAGTAGACCTCTTTGTTTGCGACGGAGACAAGAAAGGGGCTGTACCCTCTACGATTGTAAAGGTTGAAAATGGCAAGATTGTCGTCGTAAGGCAGGGAGCCGTTAGCATATAAAGTCGCGGCCGGGATTGTAGGGGCGAGTTGCTTGCAACTCGTTGCGCTAGCAATGGAGCCGAAAGGCGGAAC
>DJYC01000092.1 GCA_002448445.1 Treponema sp. UBA6988 | reverse complement strand
GAGCCGCGGAAATGCAATCATGCTTTGCGCTACTGAAGACGAGACTGCAAAACTCATAAAGAAGGCTAAGACAGACGGAGAGAGGCGCATCACTTTTGATCCCGTGAACCGTCCGGAAGTTGCAAACCTTCTTATGCTCATTTCCCTTTGTACAAAGGAAGAGCCTCAGGCAATCGCTGAACGCATTGGAGAAGGTGGTGGCGGTATGCTCAAGAACACCCTTACGGAAGCCCTTAACGAAGCCTTGCGCCCATTAAGGCAGAAGAGGGCAGAGCTTGAAAAGAACATGGACTACATTAACAGCGTTCTTGAAGACGGTGCCCGCCGTGCTCGCGAGATAGCCTCCGTTACCCTTGACCAGGTTCGCAAGGCTATGAATATGAAAATTTAGTTTTTGGACGACATTCCTTTTTTAACTGTGCCCGGCACTACCTGCCGGGCATCCTTGTCTACTTTCCCCGCTTTGCGCGGTTCCGCTTTCGCTCCATTCCCTCCGGGAACGCTTCGCGCCGCTCCAATCGGGCGTAGGCTCTTTGGCAAGTACCCCGCTAACAATTAGTTCTTTTTTATTGCAATAAGCGTAAGGTCGTCAAACTGGGGGTCTTCCAGTATGCCGTGGTAATAGATGTGAATCGGGTCGTTTTCTATGTCGCTCCTGTTCATGCACCATTCACTGTATTCCTTAAAGTGCAGGCGGAGGAATTCATCTATCTTCCTGTCAACTTTTACGCGGTCAGAAGGATTGGGATTCTTTCTCCTGTACATGCGGAAAACCTTTTCCACGGAAACAAGTGCCATGATTGCGTCTTCTGCGCTTCCTTCGCAGTTGCTAAAGTCAAAGGTAAATTCATCACCGCTTTCGTCATGGCATTTTTTAAGGGTGTAGCTTTTCTTTTCAAAGACGGATTCAACTATGTCTTTTACGCGCTCAGCAGACATTTCCTCAGAGCTTTCTCCAACAGTGTGGTTTTCATGCGCTTCTCCCTCTCTTAGTCCGGGTTCTTCGCATGTTACAATTTCGCTTTCTGCGTTGCGGAAATTTCTCTTTGCTTCTTCAATGCCGTCAGTGTAAAGAAGAAGAACGTCTCCCTTGCTGAACTGATGCTTTACAACAGGATAGCCTCCCTTTAGCGAGATAAGGTCAGAGCTGAACATTCCCGCGGCAGGTGTCTCTGGCAGCGTAAAGAATTTCTTCTGCCTGCTCTTTCCGTCGTAGTAGGGGACTATGTTGTCTCCCGCATTGCAGAACCAGCATTCTCCGGTTTTTATGTTAAGTATTCCCAGCGTGAATGCGGCAAATCGCCCCTTGAATCCACGGCTTTCTATAAGGTCGTTTATCTGCTCAACAACAGGGCTAAGGTTTGTGTTCTGCGCACCGTTGTTCATGTTCCAGTAGCGGAATGCATTAAGGAAGAGGGTAGCAACCTGAACCATGATGAGTGCGGCTGGAACTCCGTGCCCGGAAACGTCACACTTGATTATTGCGTAGTGGTCTTTGTCTATCTGGCGGTAGTCAAAGTAGTCACCGGAAAGGTCATCTGCTCCAGCATAGTAGCTAAAAAAGTCAGCACCGTCGGTTTTTAGGGAACCTGTCGTAAGCGTGTTGCCGTTTTGGTCCTGCTGCAAAGGAAGGAACTTTGTCTGTATTTCCTTTCCGAACGTTAGGTTTTTCATCTGTATGGCCGCTTCCACAAGTCCCTTGGTCATCTCGTTCACCGTGTCGCCAAGCATTCCTATTTCGTCTTTCATGCGGAGCTTTATCTCTTTGCCGGAAAGTTTTTCCTTGTCGTCCGTGTCGCGTATCATGGCAACGTGCCTTGCAAGCTTTTTGATTGGGCGTACGATAATTCCTGCAAGGATTGATGCGCTTAAAATTCCTATGAGGATTGCCGCCGCAATGGATGCCGCCGCAATCTTTGCTATTGCCATGCGGGCTTTGTGCATTTCTGCAATAAGGGACTGAGTGCTTATCTGCAGGAAGACAATACCGTGAACATAGGTCTCTTCGTTTCCGTAGTGGTAGACTACCGGCTTAAAGAAGAGGTATTCTGTTTCCTTGTAGTTTATCCTTGTGTTGTCAAAAGCGGGGTAGGTGCCAATTCCTTCTTTTGAGATTTCGTCAAGCTCGTAGTTTACGCGGCTGTTGAGCTGCCTTGTTATTTCGCCAATTTCCTTTATGCGCGCAATGCTCTTTTCATCAGTCTTTCCTGTAAGGCTTATTCCTTCTGCGGTAAGTTCAGAAATTTGCACCGTCATGGATTTGATTCTGCTTTCTGCCTCTGCATTCAATGCCTTGCACATTTCCTGAATTTTATCAACGCCTTCTACTGTGAGCCTGCTCTTTCCGTTTACAAATTCAGAAGTGTTGGTTTTGCTTGCTATGTTTGCGTCGTTGGAAGCCCAGACGTAGTCTATGTTTGTGTCCTTTGCCTCGCTTCCGTATCCTGTTATTACGGCATAGCGGGAATCCGTAAGGGTCTTTGCTTCGTCAGTCAAGTCGGTTAGGGCAAGTAGGTTGGAGCTTGCATTTGGCAGGTTTACCTTTGCTCCGTTTGCCATTGAGTCCAAAAGAACCTTTGCCCTCTGCTGCAGCCCCTGTACACGGGTAGTTTCTTCGCGGGCTATCATTATATAGCTAAGCGCAAGGATTACCAGCGCAACAATTGTTATCAAGAGCAGGGTGGTCCATGCCATCATCTTTGTGCTCAGGCCAATACCTTTCCTTGTAAAGAGCTCGCTTCTGTTTTTCTTTTCCTGAGGCATGATTCCTCCTTCTATGAGTGCCTGTATTTCCTTGTGTATTTCTATTGATTCACCGGCCGTCTTGGACAGCCCCCGTATGGACAAAACTATGATTGCCATTGCCAATAGGATTATTGCGACCGCGGCAATCTTTGTTATGTTCACGTTCTTCTTTATTTCTGAATTGGCTGCAACCCATTCCGGTACGAACTTGAACTTTTTGAATGTCTTTACAGTTCCGTGCTCGTCTGCATGCAGCATCTTTTCCTTTGTTATGTACAAGCCACGGTCTGAATGATTGAGGCCTATGTAGTAGTCGCCCTGGTCCATTGTGCGCAAGAGAATGTTCGTTATGCGGTTTTCTGAGACAACCTCAAAGTCATTGTTGCTTTCTGTGAGTATGTAGTCGTAGGGAGCCTTTCCGTCTTTGTCAAGATAGATGGCTGTTACGTTTCCGTCGTAGTCAAAGTTTCCGCCAAGAATGTCTAGGCTTATGTCCCCGAATACGTCTGTCTCTGAGTTTATTGCCGTAATATATGTGACGGGAATGTATTTGTTTATCGCAAATGCCTTTGTTGCAGGCTTCCCGATGTTTCCAACTTTGTCTATGGCTGCAACGGAAAATACGTAGAGGCCGTTCCTTATGTTGTTGAATTCTTCATTAAGGACATCTGCCTCTCCCTTTAGGTAAAGAGGTGGGGCTTCCACGGAAAGGATTTTTTCCTTGTTGTCTTCCATAAGCTTTGCTGCAATCGTCTTTACGTCTTCCGGCGAAATTCTTAGCGGGTGTCTTGGACTTGAGCATGCCCTTCTTGGAACAGGCGCAATGTATTTTAGGCTCCAGGTGTAGCCTGCAACGTCGCCGTCACTTTCCTGTGGCTTCCATGACATTTTGAAGGTGTTGCTTTTTAGCATTCCGCTTTCGTCTTCTTCAAGGTCCTCAATGGTGGGGGCAAGCGGGGCAGTGGTGTCCCTTCTGTAAGTAAGGGTTGTTGTCTTTGACCAGTTTTCCGCATAGTCTGTCTGCTTTACCTTAAAGTACCAAGGGCCGTCTTTTGTTGCGTTTCCTTCTATTGTTGATTCCTGTGGTATTCGCATGAGTTTTTCCGGCGGCTCTGCGTCCTTGTCGTCTGTAAAGATGTAGGAAAATCCCATTATACCAGAAGAGTCTTCCGTTGCCTGAAATTCCGCCACGGCTTTTTCATCAGTTCCGCCCTTGTCCTCTTCAAAAGAAACTGGCTTTATTACCGGTGGAAGAATTGTAGAGTCTTTAAAGAGCATGAGGATTTGCTTTGAATTTTTTGAAGAACCGTTCTGAAGCCATACAAAGGAAAGGCTTTCTCCCTTTTTGGAAAGAACCGGCAATGCTGTTGACTGCGTGCTGTCTACAATCAGGTCTGGGTCACTCCACAGGGCCTTTGTTTTTTTTGAGTAGAGCACCTTGCTCATTGCATTTTGCGAGTCAGTCCAGGTAAGGAAGAAATTCCCGTCATAGTTGAAGAGGAAGGGACGAACCGCATTTCCTGTCCGGCTTATGCGCATTGGCTCATCTTTAGGTTCTCCGCGGGAATTCAGCGTGCAGACATATATTGAAGAAAGAATACCGCCAATAGATGCGCGTTCCCATGCAAGGTAAATTGTGCCGTTGTTGTAGAAGAGGGAAGGGCGCTGGTTGTTGAACGAAGTGGCGTTCTGCATGCCGCCTGTTATCATTACAGGTTCGCTCCATTTTTTTCCGCCGTCAGACGTTGTGCTTGCAAATATCTGGAAGGAGCTTCTTCCGCCGCCTGAATACTGGGCCTGAAAAACCATCATGTCCGAAAAGCCAATGTTTATGATGTTTGGGGCAATGGGGTTGAACATGGTCTTTGTCTTAAAGTTAAAGTCGTCAAAGTCTTCCCATTTGGTTCCTTTTTTTGTTTCCGAGGACCTTGAGTATACCAGGTTGAATTTTGACTTGTTTGCGAGGGTTGCAAAGACGATGAAGTTTCCGTTTCCAAGGGCATGGATTCTTGCACCAACAAGGGGTTCATCCTGCTCTTCCAGAGGATATTCAGTAAATGTCTTTCCGTAGTCTTCGGACATAAGGACTGTTATCTGGTTTGTTGAGGAGACTACAGCGACTGCAATTCTTCCCTTTGAATTTTGCGCAGCAGAATATATCTGCGGTATTTCTCCTGAATAGCTGTAGGGGCCTGCAAATCTGTCTGTCTTGCTCCAGTTCTGTCCGTCCCAGCTTGTGGTCATGGAAATGTAGATTTCTTTTTTTGCCTTGTCAACGTCCTGCCAAAAAACAGCGGAAATGCCGCCTGATTTTGCACCGGAAGATAGAACCTCAGGAAAGCGGCAGTCTTTGCTTGCGTCTGTTGCAATTCTTGGCTTTTCCCAGTAAAAGTTTTGTGCCTTTGCCAAAGATGGAATGAATGCCATCAGCAGAGCAAGAAATGTGGCTTTTTTTATTTTCTTGTACATCAACTTCATTTTAGCATTCCTTCAATACGGTTTTTAAGTTTTTGAATTTTTGCAGACCTCAGGTTTTCAGGATTCTGCAAGAGTTCCTGAAGGTTTGCGTTTGCGGCGACGACGTTTCCGTTTTGCAGGAAGCGTATGGCCTGCTGGTATTTAGCTTCGTCTGCCGCATTAAGTGTTACAGCCGCCTGCTGCCCTGTTCTTAGGGCAATTTCATCAAGCACTGCTGTTGCGGTTGCGTTTGTTCTGTCCATGCTTAGAGCCTGGTTTGCGGCTGCCTTTATTTCTGCTAGCTTTTCCGGGTCACGCCCGGCGGAATCAAGTGCCTTTTGTGCTTCCTGTGCAATTTCTTCCGCAGCTTCCTTTGCTGAGTCGTCGGTGGCTTTTTCCCTGAGTCCCCAGTTTATTTCTATGTTTGCTATAAAGTCGGAAAGTCCGGGGTAGGCCGGGTTTATTTCCTGCAGGTCCTTTAGGTCTCCGTATCCCATTAGAGACGTTGCGTCTTTTTTGGAATAGTCAATTTGCTTAAGTTCCTTTAGGTGGTTGGCATAGGTATTGTTGAATGCCTTTGGGTCAAGAATCTTGTCTACCTTAAAGGCAAGAATAGTTGCTTCGTGGTTGTGGGGGTAGACAAGTTTTAGCTCTTCAAGCTTTTCCTTTGCCTTTCTTAGGTGGGCCATTCCGTCACGCTTTTTGCCCTTGTTTATTTCGCTTGTGCCGAGCGTGTAATAGTTGTCGCACAGGGAAAGAATCTGGGACATTTCCGGGTAGAGCGGATCTTCTGGGTTTAGGACACGTCCGTTTTTTATGGTGAGGGCTGTTGCAACAAGCTGCCGGAATCTTTCTAGCTCTTCGTCCGCGTCCAGGGGAGTGTCCATGAATGTTTCCCATTCCTGCCTTACGTTGTCTGCCCTTATTATGTTCTCGTTTGCTTCTTCGTAGTTGCCGGCGTAGTAGTTGACGCGGATTTCCCTCTTGTAGTCGCGCAGGTTTTTTATTAGGGAAGGACGCTGCTTTTCCACGATTTTTTGCTTGAGGGTGGATAGGTTTTCGTATGTCTGGTCCTGAATGTCGGCATCCATCTTCATTATTGAGATAATTGAGTCGTAGGTCTTTTGCGCCTTTTCCAGATTTATCTGCGCAGTAGAAAGGTTTTCGTTTTCGTATGCGCTAAGGGCCCGGCTGTAGTACATGTGAACTTCATTGATTGCGGTTCTGGCATGAAGCTGCTGGTTCCTTATCTTTTCTGAATTTGATTCAAGCGTTTTCTTGAACTGCTCTAGCTTCTTTAGCTGTTCCCCAGCTTTTTTCTGCATGGACTGGACGGTACTCTTATAGTATTTTTCCGCATCATTCAGGCTTGAGCTTCCATCTTCCAAGGATTTTCTGTCGGCCTTGTTTGTCCTCAAAAGTTCTTCTGTTTGCCTTATGAATTCCGTGGGATGCTGCTTTGGCGTCTCTTCTGACTCATCTTCTTCAAGCTTTATGTCAATGCCGGGTGCAAGTATTTTTATCTGGTCATACTGATTTTTTTCGTCTTCATAAAATTTGTCCCCCGCTTCAAGGAGCCTTTCCCCAGCTTTTTTTAGCACTTCATTTCCATTTTTTTCGCAGTAATTCTGTATGAATGAATATGAGTTTTCAAAAGACTCTGTTGTCTTTGTCCAGCGAGGAACTTCCTTTGCAAAGGACTTTGTGCCCTTGAGCCATTTATTCTTCCGTGCCCCTTCGGCAATGCTTATGAAGACTGAGTACTCGTTTGCAATCGATATGTATTCCTTTATCGTCTGCTCAGTTCCTTCCCGCATGGCCTGCATGACATCAGCCTTTGTTTCCTCCGCATTGCTGTACTTCTTGTTCAGTAGGGAGATTTTTTGCGCGGTTTCTATAAGCTCAAGGTTCTTTTTTTCTGCCTGCTCAAGAAAATCCGCAGACTCAATCATTGACTTGTTGGTTCTTTTCTGCCGCTCGGAAAGTTTTCCTGCAAGAAGTTTTTTAAGCTCCAGAATGTTTTTCATCGTGGAAGACAGGGGTGAAAACTCCATTACGGCGTTGCGTGCCGATTCATAGGAATCAGGGGAATTGAAGATCAGTTCCTCCGACATGGCTTTGTCAAATATGTCTTGCAGGGATTCTTCCTTTTCCGTTATAGCCTCGAGCAGCCCCAGGTCTATGCTGTTCCATTGGGCATCCAGTGCGCCGATTATTCCCGTGTAAGGAGTCTTTTCCGTTCCCAGTATGAATTTTTCGCAGAAGGAGAGCCAACATTCATCGCTTATTTCTTTTTGCGCCTTTAGGCTCTTGAACAATTCCCTGATTTTTACGCCTTCGTCATAGATGCCGTTCCTAATGGAAGAAAATGTTTCCAGAGTCTCGCGTATGGAGTTTATGTTTTCTTCCGCTTGCTGATAGAGTGAATTTGCTACGGAGGCCTTTAGCCCGGTATTGAGGGAAACGAGTTTTGCCTGCATGGCCGTATACTGCATTTCGAGTTCAAGTACGCGGGCAATTGAGTCATGCACCGGTTGGATTTCCGGCTGCCCCTTGCGCTTCCGTTCGTACTGCTGTTTTTTTAGTGTGAAAGTTACGGGATTCCTTGTAAACCTGTGCACGGCATTCAGGTACTGGCCGTTTTGGGCAAGGTTGAATGCTTCTTCCATTATTTGGTTGAATTCATCAGGATATTTTGGGTATTCAGCTGTATATCCCCTTCCGTCGGATTTTTCCTCGGGAGACGGAGGGGCAGACTTGTCCTTTTTTCCCGATGAAAATGCCACTTCCGCAAAGCCGAGAGAGAGAATGCATATAAAGAGAATTCTGAATATATTACGCAGGCGTCTCAATTTTTCTCCTGAGCCTTTTTGTTTTAAAATAAGCCTTATCTTATTTTCGGCACATAAGTGAAGATAATTGAGAAATTCCAGTTTTGCCTATTTTTTTCGTGAGAAAACCCGGTATGTAAGCCAGGGGAAGATTGAATGCTCCCTCTCAATGTTCGTGAGCCATTCCGTGCTTACCGTATTGCTTGCAAGAGAGTCGAATACTGTCGTAAAGGATAGTATGTGCTTTTTGAAGGATTCCGCCGCAAAGTTTGGAAGTTTCTGTTCATGAATCATTGATGGCCAGTCACCGCTCTGCGCAAGAAGGACTTCCTTTGCACCTGTGTCGAGTAGCCTTGCCTTTAGGCCCGTTTCGCTGGGAAAACGTTCGGTTAAGTCTATGACCCTTTCCGTTGCTGTGCGCACGTAGCGGTACATGTAGCTGTTGCTGCTGTCCAAAAGGTCCTCCCCGTAGCCGCTTCCGCTTTCTCCGCAAGGGTAGAGCGTTGTCTTTGGCAGGGAGAACTGCTTTTCCAGGTTTTCACGGCAAAGGGAAAGGCTAATCTTTTCTTCCTGTTTGCTTTCTGAAAAGACAAGGCGTATTACTTCTTCCAACCAGTCAATGCCTTCAAACCAGGTCTGGCCGAGGAGTTCAGCGGGAATGGTGCAGGTAAGGATTGCGTCTTGTCCTTCTTCCATAAGGGCTGATGCCTTGTTGAGCTTTTCTTTTTTTGAGCTGTAGAAGGCAAGTGCGTCTTTTTTTACCTGCTCACGGGCTTTTTTTGCATCGTATACTTTGGAATCGTTTGCCGTGTACTTGTAGCCTGTCTGTATGCGGATTCTGCTGTTTCCAAGGAAGTTTTCTAGCTCTGCGCCTTCAAGGGAGAAGCCAATATCTTCATTCTGGTTTCTGTAGGCCGGGTTGCATGCAAAACCTGTGTCCTTGTCCGTAATGTCCTGTGGAGTCTCGTTGTCCTTTGCAAATATTACAAGGGAGCGGTTGGTCCTTACCGGGGAAAAGATTCCTGTTGAAGGGCAGTCCTTGGAAAAAAGCAGGGCCTTTGTGTCTACAATAGTGTAATTCATGTTGTAGGAGCGGATTACGCTTTCAAGCTCGTTTGCCCAGCCAAGATATGGCAGGTAGAATCCGTCTCCGCTTTCTTCAAAGAAATTCTTCTGGGCGCGGATTCCTGTCTCCACCTGTGCGTTCAAAGCTTCCTTGAGGTCTGCGTAGTGGGGAAGATAGGCGTATGTAGCTGCGGTTGCAATAAGCTCAACGTAGTCGCGCTCTGCAAAGTCCTTGAATGCTGCCACGAGGTTCTTCTGGTAGCGGTCTGTAAAGTCAAGCCTTGTCTTCTGGAGCTTTGCAAGACAGTTTCTAACCTGGTCAAGAACTGCGGTGTCGTTTTTATTGCGCTCAAGCTCTACGTCGCCAAGGGCAATGCGCCTGTCCAGGTAGTTTATGTACTGGTCCTGAAGCACTTCATCAGACAAGAGAGTGCAGAGTACCGGGCTAAGCACGAGTCCGACCTTAAAGGGAATATTTTCCCCGCTGAGTTTCGTAAAAAGATTCAATAGGGGAATGTAGGTGTCCGTGATTGCCCCGAAGAGGATGTCGTTCTGGGCGGAAAAACCCTCGTCCGTCTTTTGGTTGCGGATATAGCCCTGTTCAGCAGTAATTACTATTATCAATTTCTTGTCTGACACTTTAAAACCCCATGATCACATTTTTGTTTTTAAATTCTTTTTTTATGCAAATGATTCCCTGTGCTCCCTGAACTGGGCGCTCAAAAGCTGTTCGAAGCCGGAAAGAGAAACCATGGGTGGAACTTGAACCTTCTGCCCCGGTTTTATGCCGGCTATTACAGGATTTTCTTGGGGAATCTGTATTTTTTCCGTAAAGGCAATTATCTCTGGCTTTTCTCCCGGTAGGGCAGGCGGAATTTTTAGCTCTATTGCAAAGCTCTTTGTTCCGGGTGGAAGCAGGACATACTGCTCTCCGCATCTTGAAGGAGCCTGTATGTCAAAAAAGTCGGTTGGGCTTTCGTCCTCGTTGTTGCTGAATATGCACACGTGGAGGAACATTCCTTCTGTTCCGTTTTCCCCCTGTAGGCTGTTCCTCGTGTCCCAAAACACGAAGGCCCATGCGGGGTTGTGCAGAACTGCGCGTATTTTTGTCTCGTTGTATGTTTTGGGCAGGTTTTCAGGAATTTCCAATTCGCCATTGGCTATGATTACGTTTTCTTCGTTTTCTTCCTTTGCCTGAATTTCCTCCGCAACTTCAAGAAGGTCTCCGATGATAAAGCGGCGGTTAAGGTTTTCCGGTATGTCTATTCCGTAGTAGTCAGCCAAAGAAATCAAGTCTGCCGTGGAAATGGATTCAAGATATTCCCGGGAGAGGTTGTTTTTATTCATAACGTTATAATAATCGTTAAAAAACGGCTTTGTGTCAAGTAAAAATTTGGGTAAAAAAATGCCCTGTCAGTGGGATTAGTGGGAAAAGCTGACAGAGCTGAGTGGGAATCGTTCAATATAAATAGTGGGTTTATACTGAATCTACTTTGGAGTATACACTATATGTGGTGTTATGTCAAATTCTTTTTGCACTTTTTTGAGATTTTCCGCTCTTTTTTTCCTGAATTTTTCTTGGACGGCCGCCTTTTTTTCCGTTTTCGCGGGATGCGGCTGCCTTTTTTTCTGTCTTTATGCTTCCAAGCAGCTTTGCGGCATCCTCACGGCCATGAAGAACCTCGTTTTTCCATAGAGAAAGTTTTTTTGCGTCCATGCGCAGGCTGTATATTTCTTCCATGCCCTTTAGGGCACTTTCAAGCCTTATCTCCAGATTTTGCCTGAAGATTTTGTTGCGGCAAAGCTCCAGCGACTCCTTCATGAACACAATCTCGTCCAGGCAGTCCTTGGAAAGGGTGCAGATATTGTCCACAAATTCTGCCATTGTGGCGGATTTTTTGCGTTCGGTCTCCGCCTCCTGCTTTTTTTCCTGTTCCTGCTTGAAAGGCTTTAGCGCGCTAACGATTTTGCTATCTGCGGGGCCTAGCTCAATCTCTGTGCTGTCCTTTTCCATGCTGTAGCGCAAAAAGACCATTGAAATGTTAAAGCTGAGCGTGCGTAGTTCTGCAAGACGGTCGTAGTCTGCGTCCGGATTTTCCTTTAGTTCTTTGATTTCTTCGGCAACCTTGTCCTGGAGCCGTCTGATTTCTCTAAGCGTAACTGTCATTTTCCCCTCTGTCCACTGTTATTTAATTCTATAAAGAAAACTTAAAAAAGTCAACGTTAGGATTTTGGACTTTTCTTTGCGGGCATTTTTTTCTTGCTCGTAGGTTACGGAGTTATTTTCTAACACCAATTCCCATTGGGGCGTTGCGGGGCTTAGCAAAGGGAGTACCCCGCAGAAGGGGTAGCGACCAA
>DJYC01000063.1 GCA_002448445.1 Treponema sp. UBA6988 | reverse complement strand
TTATTATACATCAAAAAAAGAAATCAAACCACAACCCTCGGACGGAGACAAAAAGGGATATTGGAATTATTATACATCAAAAAAAGAAATCAAACCACAACGTGTACTGCTGAACAGGTGGGAAAGCTAAAATTATTATACATCAAAAAAAGAAATCAAACCACAACGAGATGATTCTGGAGGCGGAGACGACTGGGATTATTATACATCAAAAAAAGAAATCAAACCACAACTCAGTTTATCTTCTGGTTTGATTTCTAGCGATTATTATACATCAAAAAAAGAAATCAAACCATTGCTTTGTTTGGCGGAGACAGTTTTTGTGAAAGAAACTGTTTGCAAAAGAGAGTGCGGCAGGCACTGGAGGGGCGAGTTGCTTGCAACTCGTTGCGATAGCAATGGAGGCCGGAGGGCCGGAACCCCGCAAGCGCCACATAAAGGGCACATTCGGTTTGCAAAAAGAATATGCGCTTAAAATTTAAAAGTGCCGCAAAATAAAAATCCAAAGAAAAACCTTGTAATTTTATTGATTTTTGTTTATTTTTTAAGAGATGGACGATTTGTATTCGGTGCTGGGCGTTACAAAAAGCGCCTCCGCTGATGAGATAAAAAAGGCTTATAGGACTCTCGCATTTAAGTATCATCCGGACAGGAATGCCGGTGATAAGACCGCAGAGGAAAAATTCAAGCAGGTGAATGCGGCTTATTCCGTTCTTGGGGACGAGGACAAGCGCAGGCAGTACGACATGTACGGTTCTTCCTCACAGAGCTCTTCTTATGGCTACGGTCAGGGGGCAAGCGGCCGTGCACAGGGAAGCGGCAAGACTTACGGAAACTGGGGCTTTTACGGGAGCGGAAATTCCTATGGTGGCTACAATCATGGTCCGGACGGTTATGGAGAGGAGAATTTCTATAGCAACGGCTTTGACCCTTTTGAGGAGTTCTTTAGGGCGGCAAGAAGCGGCAGTTCACAGCAAAATCCAAATTCCTTCAAGTGGTCGTCTGGTTTCAACAAGCAGGATTTGTCGCGCAAGGACGGTTTTGCCATGCTCTTTAAGGGAGCCTTGCAGTCTGTTGTGGCGTTTTTTATTCTAAGGATTATAGTTCTTTTCTTCCCGCTGAACATTTTGGCATTGATCTTTCTTGTTCAGGGGATTAAAGATGTTTTCAAGTCGTTAAAATATATTTTCCAACCTGAAAAGAAATAGCTTGCAGTTGTTAGCGTTCGCGGAAAATAATACGGCCACGGTTCAGGTCGTAAGGGGAAAGTTCAACCTTTACGCTGTCACCCGGAACGATGCGGATGTAGTGTTTGCGCATCTTGCCGCTCAAATGGGCAAGGATAACGTGCTGATTCTGCAATTCAACACGGAACATGGTGTTAGGAAGGGCTTCTTTTACAATACCTTCAACTTCTATAGCGTCATCTTTATTAGCCACAAATTCCTCCAGAATTTATTTGCCTTTTGCTGAATTTGTTTGTATACTAGTATGTACAAAAAAACATAAATTGTCAATAAAGGTGAATAGTATGAAGAAAAGCTTTATAGAAAGTCAGAAAAAAATGCTCCTTGCAAAGCGTCAGGAAATAATGGACACTTTAAAAGGCCGCAATGAACAGCTTTCCAACCTTGTAGAAGCAGCAGAACCAGGAGACGAAGCGGATATTGCATCCGACAGGATAGACGGTAATTTGGCTCTTAAGCTTGGCGATGAGGATATGCGCCGTCTGGAGCAGATTAATTCGGCTCTTGAACGCATTACAAAGGGAACTTACGGTGTTTGCCAGAACTGCGGAGATGACATTAGCGAGGGCCGTCTTGAAGCCATGCCTTACGCAATGCTCTGTCTTAACTGCCAGGCCGCAGAAGAAAGACGCAACAGGTAAAATTACATCAGAGTGGCTGCATTTTGAACGAGTTTTTTCCTTCTATAAAGGCGAGTTCTTTGCAGCCAGCTTTTTTTAGCATTTGAACCGTTTCGTCAAAGGCAAAGTCTAAGGTTTCTGCCGAATGGGAGTCTGAGCTTAGGGTTAGCGGTACATTTTTTTGTATCAAAAGCGAAAGAAGCTCTCCGTGGGGGAAGGGGGTTGCCATGTAACCGCGTGCCATTCCGCCTACGTTAACTTCTGCAACTACACCCGCGCTTGCAATTTCGTCGGCTAAAAGGGCTATCTCTTTTTTGTACCAGTCGCTGTTTTGGTCAAAAAGTGGGGATTTTACCTTTGGGCCGTTCTGCTTTTTGATTAAGTCGCAATGGGCAATTATGGTAAAGTCGCAGCTTTTTAGCATCTGCCGCTCAAGGTAAAAATATTCCTGCACGGCTTTCTGCACATCTCCGTCAAAGTAATTTTTAATTCCCTCGATGACATCCTCTTGGCTTCCGTCTGCTTCTATGAATCCCTTTTTTCCGGGTACGTAATGAACTGCACCGATTAGATAGTCTGGGGCAAATTCCGCATAATTGCTCATCTTGGGGGCGCAAACACCTTCTATGAAGTCTGCCTCAAAGCCAAGCTTTATATCCAGCCGCCCGCTGTATTGGCTTTGCAGTCGCTTTATTTCTTTTGCGTATGCTGAATGTTCCCTTGACTGCAGGTGCCAGTCTGATGAAAAGGGGTACATGGAATGGGAGCTGAATCCCAGGGCATCAAAACCTTTCTGCAGGGCAACCTGCACTATTTGTTCAGGGGTGTTTTTTCCGTCGCAAAAAGTTGAGTGAGTGTGATAGTTTGTTTTTTTCATTTGAGTGAATCCGCCCATTTTTTTTCTAGATTTTTAAATTCAATGAAGGCAAGTTCAAATTCTGTTTCCGAAGCTTCTACGGTAACAAAGTCGTTTTTTCGCGCAGCTTCGTTCATTGTTTTGGATGGAGTGTAAAGGCTGTTTATGCTTAGTGTTGCGCAGCTGCCCTTAAGCTTGTGGGAAAGTTCGTCAAGCTTGGCAAAATCCTTCTGGGGCTTTTTTAGTTCCGGGCGCAGGGCTGCAAGAACTTCTTCCGTCTGCTTGATAAAGTCGTCCATAAGGCTGACTGCAAGCTCTTCGTCTCCGCCAACCGTGTCCATAAAGTCGCTTATGTCCCATTTGTCGCCGGCAGAATTGTTCACTTCGGTAAGGGAAACAATTTCTTTTGCTGCTGGAATAGAAAGAACCGTTGTCCATTTTTCCAGCATTTCGCGGACACCGTTTTTTTTGAAGGGTTTTACGAGAATGTCGTTAATGCCAAGCTCGCGGTAGGTCTTAAAGTCGTTGGGGTCGTTGTTTGCGGTGCAGGCAATGATGATTCCGTTGTAGTTCTTTGCCCTAAGTTCAACAGTGGCATCTATTCCGCTCTTTATTGGCATAAGAATGTCCATGAAGACCAGGTCTATTTCCGGATGCTGTTCAATCTGCTTTACTGCGGCCTCTCCGTCTTCCGCAGAATATACGGTTGCGCCAAATTTCCTTAGGAATGTTTCTATAAGCTTTCTGTTTACAGGATGGTCTTCTGCAACAAGAACCTTGCAGTTTCCGGCAATTTCGTTTTCTTCGATTATCGGAACCAGGTTGGTTGGGGCAAGGTTTATGTTCTTTATTGCCTCCATTTCTACAGGATAGATGTTTGGCAGGCTGGTAAAGGCTTCGTTCAAAAGGGTAAAGAGCTGCTTTCTTTTGACAGGTTTGTAAAGGTAGCCGTTGAACCAGTCAAGAATCTTCATCTTGGCATCCTTACCCATCTGGCCTTCGGGAACAACAAGGTACATTTTTAGCTTGTTGGTTATAAGGCTGCTCGTTACCTCTGATGCAAAGCGCCAACCGTCCATCTTGGGCATAATCATGTCCACAAAGATGACTGTGTAGGGGTGCTTCTCCTTTGCGGCGGTCGAAATTTTTTCCAGAGCCTGTTCACCGGAAAGGGCTGTGTCTATAGTTTCTATGCCAAGGTTTTTTATCTTTGTGGCAAGGGCTGCCAGTGCAAGTTCGTTGTCGTCAACAAGAAGGATTTTTGTATGCTCTGGAATTGTAAGCTGCGGGGTAAATTCTTCCAGCTGGGCGTCTATCTGCGAAACCTGCATTGGTATGCAGAACCAGAAAATCGATCCTCCAGCCGGGTTGTCCTTTACGCCTATTTTGCCCTTCATGATTTCCACAAGGTTTTTGCAAATTGCAAGCCCCATGCCTGAACCGCCGTATTTGCGCGTTGTGCTTGCGTCCACCTGGTAAAAGTTTTCAAAGACAAGGTCCTGCTTTTCTTTTGGAACGCCAATGCCGCTGTCTATTACTTCAAAGAAGAGCTTTTCTTTTTTGTTGTAAACGCGGACGACTACATAGCCTTTTTCCGTAAACTTAACCGCATTCTTTACAAGGTTCAGTATGACTTGCTGAAGGCGGGTAGGGTCTCCCATGATGATTTTGGGGAAGGTCGTGTCTATGTCCGTAACAATTTCCAGCCCCTTGTTGATTGCCTCTATGCTTACAAGGTCAACAACGTGTTCGGTAAGGTCAACCACGTCAAAGGGAATGTTTTCTATTTTAAGGTCGCCGGAATGGATTTTTGTATAGTCAAGAATATCGTTTGCAAGCTGAAGAAGCACATTCGCACTAAATTCAATCTGATGAACATATTCATTCTGCTCTTTGTCCAGCGAAGTTTCACCCAGCAGTTCTACTGTACTGATTATTGTCTGGATTGGAGTGCGCACTTCATGAAGGGTGCTGGCCAAAAACCTAGAACCTGCGTCTATTGAATTAACTTCCACAAGAATCCCCCTGCGAAGGCAAATATGGCAGCCTTATGAGTGAAGGACTTCCATGGCCTTTTGCACGATAACGTCAGCTTTTTGTGGCTTTATTAGATAGCCTTTTGCGCCAAGACTTAGCGACTTTACTACGGCATCGCGCATGGTTGCTTGAGAATAAATAAGGATTGGCGCCTTAAAATTATCCCTCTGAAGGGTACGCAGAATATCAAAACCGTTTATGTCTGGAATATAGATGTCCAGGATAACAAGGTCAAATTCCTGGTCCTCAATGGCATGCATAAAATCTACGCCGTTTGAAAAGAGTACGGATTTTGCGCTTACACCTGCGAAGGCTTTTTCCAAGAGGCGGCGGATAACAACGTCATCGTCAACAATTGCCACTTTTAGGACGTTGCCGGAATCCTGCTCAGAAATAACACCTTCTGCATTGTCGTTCATAAAGCGCATTTCTATAGAAGATTCCTGCGTGCTGTGGTCGTCAACAGAAAGAATCCTTTCCGAAACAATTTCGTTAATGCTTTCTCCCTGGCTTGTATCGACCATGGAGTTGATAATGTCGTTCATGTTGTCGGAAACTTCTATGTCTTTGTAAAGCGGGTGTCCCTTAACCAGTTCCTTTGTAAAGGTATCAAAAGAAAGGATCTTTACGTTCTTTGGCTTTATGCGCTTGTCTTCCAGAATGTTGTCTATGAGCACTTCCAGGTTTGAACCGTCTATAAAGGTGAGCTTTATATTTGTCATCATGATGATGATTTTTGGCTCGTTAATCTTATTTTTGTCCAAAAGCTCCTGAAGGCGGTATTTTAGAAGGTAAAGCTTTTCCCTGTTAAGGCCGAGTGCAATTTCCGTAAAGACAATCAAGCCGTTAACGTGCATTTCCATAATGCTGGGCGTGGTGTCCAGAGAAAAGTTGGACTTGAGTATTTTTCCTATGGATTCAAAGAAAATGTCGAATTTTATTGGCTTGGTAAAATATTTTACTACTGCAAACTGGGCCAGCGTTGCAACGTGGTGACGCGGAATGTCTGGGCCGCTTATGATGATAGGTATTTTTTTTGCGTTGGGGTCATCATGCTTCTTTAAAAGGAATTCCTGAAGTGAAGTTATATCGCTTTCCACATCAATAATGATCAGGTCAGGGAGCGTTGTTATCATTTTTGTATATGCGTCCCGGTTGCCGACTGCATATTCAACATTCACCTGTTCCGCAACAAGCTTTTCCTTGAGAAATTCGCGGAACATGGGGGATGCATCTATTAACAATACCTTCTTCATGCTATTCATTTTACTTTATTAAGTGTATAATTTCAAGGTATATTACATGGGGGCTTGGAGGAAAAATTATGAAAAAAGCTGTTGTTTTTATTGCCGACGGGACAGAAGAAATAGAAGTTATTACGCCCGTTGACTATCTTAGAAGGGCTGCTGTCCAGGTAACACTGGTTTCTGTGAGCCAGTCGCGTACAGTTACCGCATCCCACGGAGTTAGCATAAACGCAGACATGACGCTTGAATCCTACCTTTCCGCCGGTGAGGAGCTGCCGGATGCTGTTGTAGTGCCAGGAGGAATGCCTGGAACAACGAACATTGCGGAATGTCGTGCCGCCGTTGATTTTGTTAGCCAGATGAATGATGCCGGAAAGCTTGTCTGTGCAATCTGTGCAGCTCCGGGACTTGTGCTTCCTTTGACCGGTGCACTAAAGGGCAGGGCTTGGACATGTTACCCTGGCTGCGAGGAAAAGGCCGGGGAATTTGTAAAGACCCACAAGGAAGAGGCCTTTGTTCACGATGCAAACCTTATTACAGGCAGAGGCCCCGGGGCAGCAGAGCAGTTTTCCATGGAAATTGTGCGCACGCTTACCGGGGATGCAATATTTACCAAGATAAAGGAAGGCTCCATGCAGCGCTAAGGGAAAGTTACCTAGCGCTTGTCCACTATGACCTTTACTATTTCTGCGATGTACATTGTATGGAAGTCATCCTTCTTGTAATTCTGATTCATGACTTTTTCGTCAGTAAAGCAGTAGGGGTCAAATGGCTGGGCGTAGAGTTTTCTGCAAAAGAGCACCAGACGCGCCTGCTTTACCCAGGGAATGTTGTTCATGTATTCAACGTCAAGCTTTGCGGGGCCAAATTTGTCTCCGTCCCTTCCGCTGTGGCTTCCACAGTAGTTTAGGGCGGTCTTGTATTTTTCTCCAAGTACGCTGAGCGAAAAGTATTCAGATGAATCAACCAGTTCCTTTGTATAGCGGGAAGGACGCAGGTAGATGGTTGCAACCGGCTTGTTCCAGAGGATTCCTACTCCTCCCCAGCTTGCAGTCATTGTGTTTACGCGGCCAGTCCTTATAGTGCCGTCTTCGTCTTCTGTTGTCGTGCATGCCGTTACCAGCATCCAGTCCTTTCCTATCATTCTAAAAGAGTTGTCTGCAATGTCTTCCGGTCGTATTGTCTTAAACATAATTACCCCTTCGCTTAGTTTTTCCAAAGTATAGCATAAACCTTGAAAAAGGTCTAATAAAAATATATTATTCTAATCATGACTGTTAATTTAAAGGCCGCATTTTTTAGAAGCGTTTTTGGCGCACTTTTTGTCCTGTCTTTTTTCTCTTGTAGCAATGGAAAAAAATGGTACACAAACTTTGACGAAGCCTCGGCAAAAGCAAAGAAGTCGGGCAAGAACATATTCCTGCTTTTTAGCGGAGACGACTGGGACAATACAAGCGCAGACTTTAAGACAAATGTTCTTCAGACAGAAGAATTTGCCAAGGAAATAGGCAAAAAATATATCCTGCTCAATCTGGACTTCTCCCAGAATGAATATGAGAAAACAGAAGTGGAAGAAAATGCCACGGAAGAAGAAAAAAACGCCGCTCAGGAAATAGCTGCCCGCTACTTGGAAAAAGAAAAGCTTGTCCTTGAGTATCACGTTCAGCAGTACCCGGCTATATTCATTACAACTCCAGAAGGTTATTACATTGACTCAATCAATTACGATGCATCTTTTACCGACTTTGCAAGCTTCCAGGGAAAATTCAATGACCATCAGGGGCTTATAGACAAGGCAAATAGTTTAACCCAGACAATAAAAAAAGCAAAGGGCAAAGACAAGGCTCTTGCAATCGACTCATTTTACGAAGCCACGCCAACAGACTACCAGCCGCTTCTTGTGCCCATGTTCAAAGATGTGCTCTCTCTTGACGAAGAAAACGAAACGGGGCTCCTTGGCAAATACGAGCTTGCCCAGGCCTACATTCAGTCTTTTGACGTTGCAAACGAAGGCAATGTGGAAGGTGCGGTAACAGTTATAACTTCTGTTGCAGACAATCCAGCCCTTCATCTGGACAAAGACCAGAAGCAGATGGCCTACTACACAGGGGCATATATTCTGTCTCTTTCGGGAAGCCATGATTTTGACAAGATTCTTGACCTTCTGCAAAAAGCCTACGACGCTTCTCCAAACGGAATCCACGCAAAGGATGTTCAGACAGCAAAGGGCTATACGGAGAATTTGGTAAAGATAATGGAAGAATATTCTTCGGAAGAAGCTGAAGTCGAAAGTGAAAGCGAAGGACAGCCTGAACAGGAAAACTAGATGAACCTTCCGCTGCTCATAATTGCCGCAAGTGTCCTCATTTTATTTTCCATGATATTTTCCGCAACGGAAAGCGCATTCCTTTCCATAAACAAGCTAAGGGTACGCTTTCTGCGCAACAAAAGGAACAAGACTGCAATGCGGATTTGGCGTCTTCTTAGCAACAAGGAGCGCCTGATTAACACCCTGCTGGTGGGCAACAATATAGTAAACATTTCCCTTTCGGCAATACTGTCCTACATTGCAATCCGTCTTTTTGGAAATGCTGGCGTTGGAATTGCAACCTTTGTAACGACAATGCTGCTTTTGATTTTTGGCGAGATTACCCCCAAGACAATAGCAACCCATCACCCGGAGCCGATTGCATTTTTCTTTAGCGGATTTATTTCCGTAATGGAAGTCCTGCTTGCCCCATTGGTTTTTGTCTTTACAAAAATCTCAAGGCTCATTCTAAGTCCATTCAAAATCAATACAAAAAATTCAAAGGTTTCTTTTACGGAGGAAGAAATAAAGTCTTTTATAGACGTCAGTTCAGAACAGGGCATTCTTGAAAAAAACGAAAAGAACATGATGCACCGCGTCTTTAAGTTTACGGACCTTGCTGCAAAAGACATTATGATTCCCCGAAAAAAAATAAAGGCACTAAAGCTGACCGAATCATACAATTCAATCATAGAGCTTTCCGAGCGCTATGGAATTTCCCGCTTCCCAGTTTACAAGGACGACATAGACGACATTGTTGGAATTTTGTACATAAAGGATTTGCTCTTTTACAAGGACAACATTTCTTCTTTTAGCGTTCAAAAAGTGATGAGGCCACCGCTCTTTATTCTGGAAACAAAAAAGATGTCTTCCATACAGCAGATGCTTCGCGAAAACAAACAGAGCATGGCTGTTGTTATAGATGAATATTCTGGAACCTATGGAGTTCTTACTACAGAAGACATTGCCCGCGAAATCTTTGGCCCCATTTCTGATGAATACAAAAGCTACGCCCATAGAATCCAAGACCAGATAAAGAATCCTTCAAATTCAGAGGTGGACGGCCTTTCCCGCCTTTCAGATTTGAACGATCAGCTGCATACAAAACTCCTTTCTCAAAACTGCGAAACAATAGGCGGCTACATTATGGAAGCCCTGGGCCACATTCCGCAAGAGGGGGAAAGCATTACAAAAGACGGTTTTGCCTTTGCGGTTTCTAAAATGGAAGACAAGCGCATTGCAAGGGTTCACATAAGGCAGCTAAAGGTGGAGGGTGAAGAATGATGGTCTTGCTTAACATTGTATGCCCGGTTGCCGCTTTTCTCTGCCTCTTGTTCTGCGGGGCATTCTTTGCCTCGTCGGAAACAGCCTACACGTCTCTTTCTAAAATTACAATCCACCAGATGCTAAAGAACAGGGAACGCAATGCAAAAAAAGTTTCCGCGCTAAAGAACAACTTGGATTCCCTTATTTCCACAACGCTGATTGGAACAAATTTTGTAACAACGCTCATGTCTTCTTTGGCAACAGCTTTTGCAATGGCAGTCTTTGGGCCGCAAAGCGTAAGTACTGCAACATTCATTGTAACTTTCCTCGTAATAATTTTTAGCGAAATTGTCCCCAAGACCTATGCGGCTGTAAAACCCAAGGAATCGTCACAAAATGCAGCAAGCGCACTTGCCGTAATACAAAAGGTTTTATTTCCGGCTGTCTGGTTCTTCAATCAGTTTGGGAAATTCATCAATCTTATAGAGCGCATATTCTTTAAAAAAAGGCAGCCCCTTGTAACCCAGGAAGAATTGCGCACACTTCTTGATGTTGGTGAACACGAAGGAACCCTTGAACAGGACGAACGCAAAATGCTTGAGCGCATATTTGAATTCTCCGACCTCCGCGTACATGACATAATGCGTCACCGCTCACTCGTAAGCTACATAAGCGAAAGTGCATCTTTGGATGAAGTTATAGAAGCCTTTGCTAAGTCTGGATATTCCCGCCTGCCCGTATACAAAGACAGCCCGGAAACCGTAACAGGCGTACTGCATTACAAGGCGGTTCTTTTTGCGGGGCCAGAGATAACAAGCAGCAAGGATTTTGTAAGAATTTGCATGGTTCCGGTAATGTTTGTGCCAGAATCATTGAGCGCGGTAGAGTTGCTTGGAAAATTCAAATTTGAAAAATCCCAGTTTGCGGTTGCGGTGAATGAATACGGCAGCACGGCAGGCATAGTCACAATGGACGACATCTTGCGGGAAGTCTTTGGCCGCGTAACAGATGAATACGGAATGTCGGACATACCGCCAGAGCAAAAGGTAAGGGTTTTGAATGTAAACGAATTCCTTGTTCCCGGAGACATGAAGCTGGAAGACGTTAATGATGTGCTAAGCCTAAATCTGGACAGCGAAGTTTCAGAAACGCTTGGTGGATGGCTCTTGGAAAAGCTTGGGGAACTCCCGCCAACAGGCACGGTCTACAAAAACAAAAATTCCATCTTTATAATAGAAGACCAGAGTTCCCGCCGCATTCAAAGCGTCCGAATAAAGCTCAACTAGTATGGCAAATAACAATTAACTGTCAGCCTGAACTTGCTTCAGGGGCTGTTCCACCATCCATTCTAGGAATTCTTTGCAATTTCCACGATTAGGTCGGCAGACTTTTCCATACCCATGAGTGAGCTGTTCAGAAGAATGTCGTAGTGGTCTCTTTTGCCCCAGGTTCTTTCCGTAAAAGTGTTGTAGTGGTTTGCGCGGCATTTGTCTATCCTCTTTACTTCTCGTTCCGCAGTCTTTGGGTCCAGGCCCTTTGTTTCTATTGCGCGTTTTACCTTAAAGGCAAGAGGGGCGTAAACAAACACGTTAAGAATATCCTGCTTGTCCACTTCATCGCAATGGCGCAAAACGTAATCAGAGCAGCGGCCAACAATTACACAGGGGCCTTTCTTTGCAAAGTCAATGATAACCTTTCTCTGGGCATTAAAAACCTGATCTGCCAAGGGAAGGGATGGTACGGAAGCTCCTGCAGAAATTCCTGCCGTACCAGGAGCTGCATAGCTTGCACCAAGCAAAAGTGAATAAAGCAAGCCTGAAGAAAGATTCTGCTCGGTCTTTTTGATAAAGTCGGGAGAAAGCCCAGAATCTTCCGCAGCCTTGTCTATAATCTCGTTGTCGTAAAAAGGAATGCCAAGTTTTTCGGCAACCAGGCGGGCAATAGTGCGGCCTCCGCTGCCATATTCGCGTCCAAAAGTTATTATCTTTTTCATACAAATTTCTCCTTATCCTAGTCACCTCCTATTATAGCACAAGTTTTGCAAAGTGCAAAAAAAAAGAACCGGTCTGAGCGGCAAAGTTGCACTTTAAAAGCTCAAACCGGTTCTTCTTAGGATTTTGTTATGCTGCCTGAATACGGATCTTCTGGGCTTCGGCTTCTGCCTTTACTGGAATTGTTACCGTAAGCACGCCGTTTTTAAGCTGGGCAGATATTTTTGCCGCATCGCAGTCGTTTGCAAGCGTAAAGGTGCGCTTAAAATTACCGGCAGGGATGCGTTCGCAAATCAAGTAGCGGCTTTCCTCTTCCTTCTTTGCAGAATCATTTGTGGCATTGTCCGCATTGTTTGTGCTGTCATTTGCACCGCTATTCGCACCGTCAGCCTTTGCAGATGCAATCGTCAGAATGTTTTCCTTAACACTAAGCTCTATGTCTGCTTCTGTTTTTCCGGGCAAGTCCATGTAGAGGACATAAGCGTTGCCATTTTTTTCAATATCAACTGCCGGAACAAAATTGTAGTCACCCTTGCGTCCGCCACAGTTTGCAGCTCCGTAAACACCATCCAAAATTGAATCAATAAGTGAAAGTCCGTTCATAATATACCTCCATGCCCTTAGGCAAAATATTTTAGATTTACACTTACTATATAGCATATTCCGTGCCAAGTTTTTTTCTTTTGGACGGCAGTTTTAATTTTGAAGATATATAAAAAATGCAAGCTAGGTATTCATCGTAGAACGGCTTTGCGGGGTTTCATTGCTGGGGGTCGGCCCTTCGACTAGCTCAGGGACCTCACCACCAGCAACGGCTGCGCCGCCCCTCCAATCCGGCCTCATGCCACCGTTATAAGTGGGTCAAAACGATACATTTCTTTTGGAAGGGCTGTATTAAAGCGCGTCAAATTCACGCAGATTTTGGCTACTCCCAGTAATAATCACCTGTACGGATTTCTTTTGTTTTTGAGTTAAATTCATAAAAGCGAGCTGGCTCGTAATCAGGCTTAAAGTCTGAATCCACGGCTCCCCACCCCTGTACGTTTTCCCGCTTTCCACCGCCTGCAATGTCTATGAAAAGGTCAACGTCGTCGTTGCACAGAAAAAAATGAATACTGGATTTTTCGTCCTTAAAGTAAAAGTCAGCCTTAACGGAATGCCCGAATGCCCCTTTAAAAGCACCGCCATCTGAATATCTGAGCCTCAATTGAACGTTGCCGTCTTCAAAAACATCGTAATAATATATTGGTGACTCAACTTGCTTTTTGTTTTTGTAAAGGCTTTGAATCTTTTCTACCGCCAAAGAAAGTTTTTCTCTGTCGCTGTTGCCTTTTATGTAATTTTGAAAATCCGCGAAAGTCAATTCGAGCTCACTGAAAGCCTTTTTCTGTTTTTTTGAAGAAAGTTCTGCAAGTTTTTTTTGCGCAGAAACTACTTTCTTTTTTCCAAAGTCGTACCAAAACTGGCCTTCGCCCTCGTTTGTTGACAGAAGGATGCCGTCGTCATAAAGCTTTTGTATATGACCCCAGGGGTAATGGGAAACTGTTGCATGTAATTCAACATAAATCAGTTTCCTGTAAACTTTTCCGACTGTGAGCGTGTCAAAAATCTTTCCATTTTTATAAACAGTGAACAAGACTGTATTTTCATCAAAATCTTCTTTTACAAGTCCCTGTGTATCATCAAGGATGCAGAAAACTCCGCTGTCCGAAACAAAGGCAGAATATGCCCAGTCATGAATTATCCATTTTTCTTTGTCACCTTTTTCTGTAATTTCAAAGCATGTCGTTGCTTTTTTTTCTGAATCACACTTAAGATAAAATTTTCCACCGGAAGATTTTACTGTGTAAGTTTCCATATCAGGCAGAGGCTCATCTGCAAAAAGTGCAAATCCAGTTAGCAAAATTGCAAAAATCAAAAAAATCTTTTTCATTGTATTCTCCAAAGTATTCTTTACGCTTACGGTTCCCAATAATTAACAAAGAGGCATTCGGGGTCAGCAAGAAGATATTTTTCTCCGTTTACATTAATTTGATAATTTGGCTCCGTAACAGCAGAACTGAAAGGCTCGTAGGTGTTATTGGGATTTACATCAACCAGATAATCACGGTATTCATAGCCACCGCTAAAATTGTCTGGACCATAACAAACAGTTCCTTGCTCAGTTATGGCACTGTTTGTACTTGAATCAAATCTAAAGTTTCTGTGATCCATCCATCTGTAGCCAATGTCTACAACAAAAGTATAATCATAGATGTTTATCTTTGGATTTTCTTTCCATTGCCATAAATGTTCATAGTCTGCCATCAATTTTTTATAATCATCAACACCTCTAAACCAGCAGTCATAAAAACTTATTTCGCGACCATCAAATACAATGACATACCCTTTTTCATCACTGGTATTGAGTGGAAGAAGAAATGCTTTGCCGTTTTGTTTTCCATCTTGGGTCTGATAATAGCGCTTTGACCTTTTGGCCAATTTTTTGTAAAGTGCTGAATCTTCATCCGGGTCTTTGGAAGCTTTTTCCTTAGCATCTTTTTTTGCCTGCTTTAAAGTTTCAACATTTTTAATTTCAATTTTTTTTCCTTTGTAGTAAAATCTAATTTCATCAATGCAGGTATCATTGTATTTTGTTCCCCTGTAAACATCTTGAATTGTAAAAACAAGGGCATCTACAGTAGCTGTTTCTTGAAGATGAATCGATTGGAAATCTTCGCAGTCGTCTTCCAGAGTGTAATCAGCAGCAGGCCCAACATCAGTATTAAGACAGGCAATATTTAAAGTCTTTACGCGGTTGTTCTTTTTGTATAAGTCTTTGTGGGCAAATCCGTTTATAATCCTAATTTCGTCAATTTTAATAGGCTCATAAAAAACTACCGTAAGCTTTTCTCCAATTCCAGAGTTGCTTTTGTCTTCTACCCAGACGGTGTCCAGTTTGTCATCAAAAGCATTCAAGGCGTCATAAATAATTTTTCTTCCAGAAAGCCATTCAGAATAAGTGCTGCTTGCCTCTGCCGACTTTATGTAAGCATAATCGGTGCGTCCTTCTGTATATGCAAAAAGATGAAGTGATGCTAGCATTAAGATTGCTGCTGCGAAAATTCTTTTCATTTTTTCCTGCCTTTATAAAAATTAAGCGTACTGCCTGGAAATGCGCTCTTCTGGATTTGTACTGAACAAATATAGTGCAAGGGCAAAGAGCCATTCAAGGGGCTTCATCAAAAGGTATACAAGGTCTGCACGAAGCGGCGTTGTAATAATCTTGGAAAGCGGATAGCCGTGGCTGTCGTAAAAGCGGCGGATTTTTTTGTGCAGGGATGGGGCTTTTTCTGCTACCAGTTCTTCAAAGGCATTTGCCACCATAAGCTGCCTGTTCACAATGATTTTTCTTCCCCTTCTGTTTCCAAAGCGTAGGGGCTTTACCAGGTTCTTGTGACCGCCAGCTGCAACCGTGCAAAGGTAATGCCCGCTGTGTTCAAGAGGCGGCGGCGGTATCTGCTGGGAAAAAGTCCAGTCTGCCGTCATAGTAAACATTTTTACAGGACCAGCTGCTCCCTGTCCAAAGAGAAGCAGAATAATTTCTATTAAGAGTGCCAGGGGAATTAGGGCAAGAAAAGCGGCTATGGGCCAGTTGGAAACTTTTTTTAGAAAGGCATAGAGTTTTTTTAAGTGGGGCGAATTTGCCTTTGCAATTTTTTGGTCCATTAGCAGAATCTGTTCAAGGATTTGTTTTTTTCCATAGTAAAGAGAAAGCAGCAGAATGTTAAAGTGAAAAAGAAGCGGTTCGCATTGAATTGGATCTTCAAAATATGGAAATTCTTTTGTAAAGAAAAAGGGCGCAAGGTGGATTGCATAAAAAAGATTGAGCAGGTTTCCAATAAGAAGTCCTGCTAGTGCAAAGCTTGCGGCAAGCGGCGGAAGTTTTTTTGCGGGAACAAGGGCAAGCGTAAAAAGTGATGCGGCACCAAGAGCAATCAAAGCTAGAAAGGAAAAGCGGTATCCACTTGCAATCGGAGTGTGGTATTCCCCTATGATAGTAGCTGTGTTCCATTCACAAGGAGTTACACGACAAACATCTAGGCAAAGGAAATAAAAGCAGAGTCCAATGATAACAGTCAGGAAAAGCAGGCCCCGAGGAATAATCTTTTTCTTGGCAAATACATTCCTAATGTTCAGTATTGTGATTACTACAGGGCTTAAGATAAAGAGTGAGAAAAAAAGTATTATCATTGCAATTGCTATAAAGGATTCGGGTCCAGGAAAATTAAATTCTACAAATATATTCATGATTCTCTCTTTATATGCTTGAATATCACTTCTGCTTAAAAAGATTACCGGGTCAAGCCCGGTAATGACAGGATTGTTTAAAGTCGAATTTGTTCATTCTAAGTCGTCTTCTATATCCTGGAAAAAGACAGTGTATTCTTTGCCTGCTATTTTTAATGAAGTTGTGAATGCAGATTCTTCTTCGCATTCTTTGTATATTTCGGCAAAGGTTTCTTCGTCAAGGTCTAGTTCCTCACTAACTGAGCTGTCCAGATTAAGTCTGAGACCTGTAAAGATTATGTAGCCTTTTCTGCTGGGGCGCGTATAGATGACGCTGATAAAGTTATTCAGGCCGTTGGCTGGCTCCGGGTTGTGGATTTTATGGTAGGCATAGGGAGTGTCTGCCTTTACGTTTACCAGGAATGTGTTGCCGAAGGCTTTTTGGTAAGCATAGCCGTCTTTTTTTTCGTAGCCTGATTTTTTTATTTTCTTTTGGATTTTGCTTTCCAGAGTTACAATTTCTTTTAGGATTTCTTTGAAGCGCTTTTCTGTTACCTGAGGAATATTTTTGTCGGCATCAAAACCTTCTTTTATTAAGGTTAGGGCGTAAAGCGTAATGAAGTTTTCGTTTTCTTCCGTGGATAAAAGTTCCGCCAATTCTTTGGGGCTTAGCCTGGAAAGTTCTTTAAGTTCAGCATCGTAATCATCGCCGTCTTCTTCATATTCATAGGAGTCCGTCTGGGAATTTGTCTTGGCTTTTTCTGGAAACATAAGCGACATTCCTGATAGGATGAATAAAAATACCAGTGCAAGTTTTTTCATATTTGCTCCTTCTTGTGCGGTTGGCTTACTTGCCATTAAGCCTAGCCGGGATTGGAGGGGCGGCGCAGCCGTTGCGAAGCAATGGAGCGGGAAGGGCCCCGCGGAACCCCGGAAAGCCCGTTCCGAAAGGCCTTCCCGAAGGGACAGTTTTACAGGAAAAAGCGGCTCCAGATAAGAAAAAAAATCTTCCAGAAAAACTGTCCCTGGGTTTTTATTTGTTTGCTCTATGCAAAATAGGAAACGCCTGCGCGGAAAATGTTCTGGCAGGAGTTTTCGTTTTTGCTTGCAATGCCTTCCACGGCAATGTTTTTGATCAGGTCTGCGGATGAACCGTTTGCGTCAAGGCCTACGGTGCGCTCGTTGTGTCCCATTTTGCCGAGGACGTGTCCGTCTGGGCTTGTGAGGCCTTCGATTGCAAAGAGGCTGCCGTTGGGGTTATTCGGTTCGCTGATGCTTGGCATGCCGTTTTCGTCTACGTACTGGGTAAAGACTTGTCCTGCCTGGAAGAGCTGTTTGGCAAGGTCCTTTTCCATTACAATGCGGCCTTCTCCGTGGCTTACGGGGATTAGGTGCATCTTTGGTTCAAGGACGCTTTTGTCCAGTGCCCAGGGGCTGTTTGCGCTTACGATTCTTGTGCGGACCACGCGGCTTACGAGG
Organism: Treponema sp. UBA6988; assembly: GCA_002448445.1. GTDB lineage: Bacteria > Spirochaetota > Spirochaetia > Treponematales > Treponemataceae > Treponema_D. The sequence goes on along the minus strand of DJYC01000063.1, from coordinate 28,987 downwards.
CGGCCAACATTGTTAAAGGTAAGGGTTGGCGTTTTGTCCGTCATGTCGCGGATTTCTCCGTAGGGGACAAGGCCTGTCTTGATAAGGGCCTGGAATCCGTTGCAGATGCCGAGTACAAGGCCGTTGCGCTTTTTGAGCAAGTCCATGATTGCGTCTGCTACCTGGTGCTCGCGGATTACGTTTGCAATGTATTTGCCGGAACCGTCGGGTTCGTCTCCGCTGCTGAATCCACCTGAGAATGCAAGGATCTGTGCCTCCTGAATTTCTTTTGCAAAGTTCCTGAGGCTTTGAGAAAGTTCTTCCGGCGTGCGGTTGCGGAATACCATAATCTTTGTATCCGCTCCGTTCAGGTTGAATGCGCGTGCCATGTCGTACTCGCAGTTTGTTCCTGGGAATACGGGGATGATTACGCGTGGCTTTGATGCAGGAAGATTCTTAATGTTGAAGCTTGCGCGTGCTTTTGCAAGGGATTCGTGCTCTTTCTTTGCCCAGTCTTCAAGTGCGTCCTGTTCCTTTTTGCCGCTTACCGGAGGGAATACGACAGAAAGTTTTTCTTCCCAGGCTTTTTCTATCTTGTCCAGGGCGATTGTTGTGCCAAAGACGTTGATTGATTTTTCTGCTGTTGTTTCTCCAAGCTTTACAACTGTTCCTTCTGCAAAGTCTGCAACAGCTTCCAGGTCTTCTGCGCTTTCCACGATGATTGAACCGTAGAGCGGAGTAAAGAGGTCGCGTGCGCTTACGTCAAGGTCTAGCTCGGCAGCGGTTGCGCTTTCTGGAATCATCCTGATTGCGGCACCGATTCTGTTGCCCATTGCCATTTTGCTTACGGCTTCTGCAATACCGCCGGCAGTTACCGGGTACATTGCGCTGATTTTTCCGCTGGCATTAAGCTTGTAGAGAACTTCGGAGTTCTGCTTGAAGGTTTCAAAGTCTGGTGCAAGGGCTTGTGAATATGGAACGCTTACAAGGTAAATTCCGTTTCCGGCTTTCTGGAATGAACCGCTTCTGATGTTCTTTGCGGTGTCGGTTGTTACGGCAAAGCTTACGAGTGTGTGTGGAACGTTGAGCTTTTCAAAGGTTCCGCTCATGCTGTCCTTGCCGCCGATTGAACCTGTGCCCATGGAATTCTGTGCGTCCAAGGCTCCAAGCAGGGCTGCTGCGGGGTAGCCCCAGGTCTTTTTGTCTACAGCGCGTCCAAAGAATTCCTGGAATGAGAGGTAACAGGTGGATGCCCTTCCGCCAAGGCAGGTAATCTTTGCAAGGCTTGACAATACAGCTGTCTGTCCGCCGTGCCATGCTGACCACTGGGCAACGCGGGGGTCAAAGCCGTAGCTCATAAGGCTGACGGTGGAAGTTTCGCGGGGAGAAAGGACCGGAATCTTTGCGGCCATACCGGCTTCCGGTGTGCACTGGTACTTTCCGCCATAAGGCATAAGAACTGATGACGCACCGATTGAACCGTCAAAGCCTTCTCCCAAGCCACGCTGTGAGCAACAGGCAAGATCCTGCATGTTTGCAATCCAGGCTTTTTCTACTGCATCTGGATCCGGGTTATTGCCCAAGACTTTTGCAACGCTTTCAAGAGGATTTACGAGAGGCGATTCTTTTGGTTCTGCAGGGCTTTCCAAAAGGGCTTCTGCTTCGTGTGGGGCACCTGCTGTGTCTATGAATGAGCGGTCAATGTCTACGATTGTTTTTCCGCGCCACTTCATTACCATGCGGTTTGTGTCCGTAACGGTTGCAACAACAACTGCGTTAAGGTTTTCTGCGTTTGCGGCTTCGATGAACTTCTGTACGTTTTCTTTGCGGACAACAACTGCCATGCGTTCCTGGCTTTCGCTTATTGCAAGTTCGGTTCCGTCAAGGCCTTCATACTTCTTGGGAACTGCATCCAAGTTAATGTCAAGACCAGGTGCTAGTTCTCCAACGGCTACGCTTACGCCACCAGCACCAAAGTCGTTGCAGCGGCGGATCATAAGGCATGCTTCTTTGTTGCGGAAGAGGCGCTGAATCTTTCTCTCTTCTACGGCATTTCCCTTCTGAACTTCTGCGGCGGCTGTAGTAACGGACTTTTGTGTGTGAACCTTGGAAGAACCTGTAGCTCCACCAATACCGTCGCGTCCTGTTCCTCCGCCAAGCAAAATGATAATGTCTCCTGCTTCCGGGGTTTCGCGGAGAACAAGGTCAACTGGGGCAGCGGCAATAACCGCACCAAGTTCCATGCGCTTTGCAAGGTAACCTGGGTGGTAAACTTCTGTAACCTGGCCAGTGGTTAGGCCAATCTGGTTTCCGTAAGAAGAAAAGCCTTGGGCAGCCTCGCGGGTAAGCTTCATCTGCGGGAGCTTTCCGGGCAGGGTCTGGTTAAGAGGAACTGTTGGGTCTGCCGCACCTGTTACGCGGAGTGCCTGGTAAACCCAAGAGCGTGCGCTAAGCGGGTCACGGATTGCTCCTCCAATACATGTTGCAGCACCACCAAAGGGTTCAATTTCTGTAGGGTGGTTGTGGGTTTCGTTCTTAAATTCAAGAAGCCAGCGTTCAGTTTCTTCTTTTGCCAAAGGCTTGCCGGAAGCATCTGTTGTATAATGAACGTCAATGTAAATGGAACAGGCGTTGTTTTCTTCGCTAACTTCCAGTTCTTTTAGGCCGCCGTGGGCACGAAGGTATTTTGCACCAATGCAGGCCATGTCCATAAGGGTTACTTTCTTGTCTGGACGGTTTGCGTAGAGGTCTGCCCTCATGTCCGTGTAGTGCTGGTAGCTTGAACGGAAAAGGTCTGCGTAAGGACCGTCTTCTATCTGAATGTCCTTAAGAATCGTGTTGAATGTTGTGTGGCGGCAGTGGTCGCTCCAGTAAGTGTCAAGAACGCGGATCTCCGTAATGGTTGGGTCGCGGTTAATCTTCTTAAAGTAATCCTGCATCCACTTGATGTCTGCAAAGTCCATTGCAAGGCCAAGCTGGTTGCGGTAGGCTTCAAGGTCCTTTTCATTCAAAGAGATAAAGCCTGTTACAATTTCTATGTCTCCGGGAACATGGGTTTGCATTTGCAGAGTCTTTGGCTTTGCTGAATCTGCCAAACGGCTGTCCACCGGGTTTATAAGGTAATGCTGAATTTTTTCTACGTCGCTAGCGGCAACGTTTCCGCTAAGCAAAACGATTTTTGCACATTTTACGCGGGGAGGCTCTGTGCCAACCGTAACGGAACCTTTTAGACCTTCACGCAAAAGGCTAAGGCACTGCTCTGCAGAATCCGCACGCTGGTCGTACTGCCCGGGCAGGTATTCCCAGATAATCTGAGTTGAACCTGCGGGCACTTCAAAATCTTCAAAGAAAACATTGTCCGACTGGGGTTCGGAGAAAATGCGTGTGGCTGCCAATTTTGCAACAGCGTCAGAAACATTTTCTATATCGTACCGGTTCAGGTAACGAACACCGGTAACACCACCAATTCCCAAAAAACCGCTTATTTCGGAATAAATCCGCGCCGCTTCGTTTGCAAAGCCGGCCTTTCTTTCTACGTAGATACGAACCATGGGTGTATTATAGAAGAATTTTGGTCTTTATGCAACAAAGCGATTCTTTTGCATAGTGAAGGATAATTCATACCCAAGGAGGGGGAAGTCTCCCCCTCGGCTCCAATTCGCTTCGCTCATTTCCGCCTACCCCCTCTGCGGGCTCAAACGCCGCCCGCAACGCCTGCTCTTCTGCAAGCTGCGAACGCTCCGTGCCTCTGCATTGAGGTCTAGGTTGCTTTGATGATTTATTCAGAATATAATAGACTGCAAAGTAAGTGAATGTTCAAAGGGGAATGTAATATGAGCAAAATAAAAGTTATTGTGGAGAAGAATTTCAAGGTTGCGGATACTGATGACCGCCTCTTTAGTTCATTCATTGAACATCTTGGCCGTGCAGTTTATTCAGGAATTTATGAACCAGGCCACCCGGAAGCCGATGAGCAGGGCTTTAGAAAAGACGTAATCAATCTGGTAAGAGAGCTGAATGTTTCTCTTGTCCGCTACCCCGGTGGCAATTTTCTTTCCGGCTACAAGTGGACGGACGGAATAGGCCCAAAGGAGCTGCGTCCCAAACGCCTTGACTTGGCGTGGAAGACCATAGAATCAAACCAATTTGGAATAGATGAATTCTACGACTGGACCCAAAAGGCTGGAACTGGAATAATGGGTGCGGTTAATATGGGAACAGGAAGTCCAAAGGAGGCAGGCGAGCTTCTGGAATACTGCAACTTTCCCGGCGGAACTGCATGGAGCGATTTGCGTAAGAAAAACGGCCACGAAAAGCCCTACGGTATAAAGACATGGTGCCTTGGAAACGAGATGGACGGCCCCTGGCAGATTTGCCACCTTGATGCTTCCGATTACGGAAAAAAGGCATGTGAGACCGCAAAAATCATGAAGTGGATAGACGATACGCTTGAGCTTGTGGCATGCGGCAGCGCCTCTTCCCAGCTTCCGACATATCCGGAATGGGACAGAATCGTACTTGAGCATACCTACGAGCATATCGACTACCTTTCCCTTCACCGCTATTATGAAAATCTTGGCAACGATGACGATTTCCTTGCATCGTTCGTGGAGATGGATTCTTTTATTCACAGCGTGACGGCAACCGCAGACTACGTAAAGGCACTTAAACGCAGCAAAAAGACGGTGAACCTTTCCTTTGATGAGTGGAATATCTGGTACCAGCAGAAGCAGAAGCCCCACGGCTGGGAAGAAGTGCCGGCCCTCCTTGAAGACAGGTATTCCCTTCTGGATGCTCTTGTCTTTGGCGGGCTTGGAATTACGCTCTTGAACAACTGCGACCGCGTAAAAATAGCCTGCCTTGCCCAGCTTGTGAATGTGATTGCCCCAATTTTTACGATGAAGGGCGGTAAAGTCATAAGGCAGACGATTTTCTGGCCCTTCAAGCAGCTTTCTGAATTTGGTCGCGGAAGTGTCTTGAGACCCGTAATCAATGCGCCTACGATGGAAACATGCTACGGTGACACGCCTCTTTTGGCCACTGCCGTAGTCCTCTGCGAAGAAAAGCAGGAGCTGACGGTCTTCTGCCTTAACATAGATAAAAAGCAGAGCCATGAATTGGATCTTGAGCTGCACGAGCTTCCCCCCATGACTATGACGGAGCATATAGTGCTTGGTGGTGGCGACCTGAATGCGGTAAACACTTTTGAAAATCCCAATGCGGTCGTTCCAAGAAAGCTTCCTGCTGTAAAAGGCGAAAATGGAAAGTTCTGCATTAGCATGGATAAGCTTACATGGAATGTTCTTCGCTTTAAGTATTAGTAAAAAAAGTGACAATTTTGCTTTCCATAGGTGTCTAATCTAATAGATGCACTATGGAGGATTTTATGAAAAAGATAATTGTATCTATGCTTTGTGCTTTATTTTGTATTGGCGGATTGTATGCGGAAAAAATACGCTTTACGGTTACGGGGTCTGAAGGCCGCTACAATCAAGTAAAGCTTGTGAACAAGACAAAGGCTTCCAACTTTGACTGCCTTGCATATTTTTTGGACAAGGACGGTGAAAAATACATTGCCCGCGAACCGCTTGGAGCTTTCCATCTGGGGGAAATGTCAAGCAAAGATACATGTACCAGCATTAATCTGATTGACAAGGGAACGCACATAGGAATTGTTGTTCCTGATGAAGTTGGCCCTGTCTCTTACGTTGTGTCATATAAGGATTATCCCCTTTTTGACATAATTGAAGTTTCGCTTTATAGCGAAGAAAGCCCTCTCGGCAAAGAATTCTAGGCTTGGGAAGCGTTACCAGAGCCTTTTTCCTGCTGCCTTAGAATTGTACAGGCTTTAATTGCAGACGAAAAATCGTCTTTGCTAACTCCAGATGCCCAGAGATCTGGAAGGACAACTTGCTTGTAAGCTTCTAGGGCAGCTTTTGAAAACTCGTCCAAAATAACGAATGTCCGGGCATAGTCAAAGACGGCAGGGGCAATGCGTGCGTTCATCCAGTCAATGATTTTGTAGCCGGATCCGTCGTGGAGAAGCATTATGTTAAGAAAGTGCAGGTCCAGGTGGCAGATGCATTCCTTCATCCTGCCGGACAGTTCTTCTATTATGGAAAGAACTTTCTCCTTGTCTTGGCCGATCAAAACCTGTGCCGCAAAGTCGTAAAGGCGGGGAATTTTTAGGCCGTCTTTATTTGCCGAATGAACAAATTTATTCGCTTCTGCAAGAATTTTATAATAGTTTATAATTTCTGATTCTTTTTCTGGGGAATTATTTTTCATACATTCAGTTATTCTATCTTCCAGAGTGTCGCCTTTAACCAAGTCCATTTTTATGATGTGGCTGTCGTCTGTGTCATAGTACTTTATTGGGCTAAGGCCAGCCTTGTTTACTTCTTGCTGCTGATGTTTTTCGAACAAAATCCATTCAGCGGGGTAAGAGGGATTGTAAACTTTGTATGCAAAGTTCTGGTAAAGAAAAACCTTGGCCTGGGCACCGCGGCCGATTATTTTTTCGCTTCCATCGAATGTCATTGTATGCCTCCTCTTTTATCGGACCACCAGGCATCAAGTATGGTCGTTTGTACAAAGTTGATTTTGTTTTCGCTATCAAAATGAAAGACATGCTTTTCTTTTGCCGTAAAGGTCGGATACCATTTTCCGCCAATTCCCTCGTCAATATAATCCCATTCAGCGTCTATCTGCTCCTGCAAATTTGGAGTGTGGGAGCTGGCCAAATCCCAGATTTCTTTTGTTGCATGGTTGTGGCTTGTTGTTATCATAACAATAGGAGAGTCGCCGTCTTCTATGGACATTTCTTCTATTGACATTTTTGAATACAATTCATCATCTATCATCTGGCAGAAGGGAATCCAATTATTAAACCAGCTTTTAAATGATTCCAGTTCTTTTCCAGACATAATGGCAGCTGCACGGCTTAAAATTTCTTCTTCAACTTTATTGGCAAGCGCGTTATGGTTGACTATTTGAGAGTCGTCCCATTCTATGTCTCCGCCGTAAAGAACAAAGTCAAAAAAGGCAAAGTAGTCATTTACCATGTCGCTTTTTGAAACAGGCTCGATGACAAGGTTCTTTTTGGGGATTGGGCTGCGGTTGTATTTTTTTGGCGAATCAGTATTAAGTTCATCTCCAAAAAAATAAACAGTAAAAGTGCTCTTGCTGTTTGCTTTTGCGGTAAAGACTCTTAGCTTGCACTTACTGTCCGAATAACCTATAAGCTCTTCGCTTGCAATGTGTCCGGCCTTAAAGTCTTGGGGAAAATGTGCTTTTAGTTTGAACTGAAGGTCTTTGTCGCTATTGTTTTGAATTACAATCGTTTCTTTGTCTATCCAAAATTTCTTGCCCGTATCTTTTTGGTCAAGCAGTTCGTTGTGGAAAGATTTTTTTTCTATGTATTCAAGGGCGGGTTTTGCCTTGTCTTTTGGCGATGCAAAACAGGCACTTAGAGAAATTATGGTGCTAATGAAAATGGAGGTTTGGAGAAAAATCTTTTTCATATTCATGTATAAAGAATAGCATGTTTTATGCAGAAAAAAAAGATGGCATTTGTAAAAGGCCTATAGCGCGGATTGGAAGGGGCCGTGTATAAAAATTGCATCCTTGCAATTTTTATACACAAGTTTTTTACAAAAACTTGCGGCTTTTGTTTGCTACGAAATGACGCGCCGTCCTTGGCGCTATTTGTTTAAAAGCCGGGGTGATCCAGAAAGGAATTTAAAATTTGTATTCCCAGTAAAGTGGAATGCTCCAGCCAAGGTTCCAGTCTTCAGCGGTGGTCTGCCTGCGTTCAAATTGGGCACCGGCGCTGATTGTGTTTTTGCCAAAGTAGAGCATGAGGCGGGGGTAGAATACGTATGTTGTGCGCGAAAGGTCGGAGTCTTTTGTGTTGACTCCTGCGTAGTAGAAGAATTGTGGGCGCAAGCTTATGTGGGGCGTTACCGGAATTAAAAGCTGGGTTCCTGCGTAGAGGGGGACGTAATCACCTTCCATTGAATGGCCTGCTTCTCCTTCCAGCGTGAATGATGCAAAGTCAAAGTTTACCTTAAAGTTTAATGAGGCAAATTTTGCCTTGCCGATTTGCTTGTAGTTTTCTATGTTCTTATATGTTGAATTTGCGGCGTAGGGTTCTGAATTCCATGAATATGATGCGAATGCGGAGATTTTTTTAAGCAGGGAGTCTCCGTTTTTTTTGGAGTAGAAAAGCGAAACTGCGGAACTCAGGTCTTTTTTGGAAAATTCCTTGGGGTCTTCGTCTGCGGCTGACTGGTAGAAGAGGGTTGCGCCAAAGTTGAGTGGAATGTCAAAGAGGTGGGCAAAGTCGTAGCCTGCAAATCCGTTGATGGCAAAATTGTCTTCAAATTCTTTGTAGGATTCTTCCACCGGGATTGCAACGCCTGCGTTAAAGCCTGACTTTTTAGCCTTTATGCCAACGCCTGTTTTTCCCCAGCGTGTGGAGCCTGTGTAGAATTCGTTAAGGTCAAAGTAGCCGCCGCTAAGATAGTAGGAATAAAGCTTTCCCATGCCAAGTTCCAGGTCTTCTGTTTTGAAGGGGCGGATTTTTATGTAGGCCCTTTTTACGTCCAGTTTTTGTGCATTTTCGTCCTGCTCGGATGCGGAGTGCAGGCGGTAGTAGATTTTTCCACCGGCCGTCATTATATCGTTGGAGAGTTCGCCGTTAAAGAGGAGGTAGGCACCGCCAAATTCTTTTTTTGCATCTTCTTGGGCTTCTTTTTGCAGGGGTGTCGTTCCCACGGTGATTATTGTTTTTCCTGATGGTTGGGAAAAAAGTTGATTCTGCAGGAAGAGTGCAGTGCAGGCAAGTAATGCTTTTGTGTATACGCTTAATTTTTTCATGTGCCTATATTAGCGGAAATGTATTCTGCTTGCAAGCGATGGGGCAACCTTTGTTCGCAAATTACCCTTGGGGTACACCGCAGGCTTTTTTGGTGGGCGGATGTGCGGTAAAAAAAAGGCCTGTCCGGAAGCATTTGCTTTGGGGCAGACCTTTTTGGCAAAAATTATTTTAGTGCCTTATTTTGTGGTTTTCTTGGCAGCTGTCTTTTTTGCGGTTGTTGCCTTTGCGGTTGCAGTCTTCTTTGCGGCACTTGCTTTTGTTGCTTTAAGCGTTGCGGACTTCTTTGCAACTGTAGCCTTTGCAGCCTTTACTTTCTTTGTTGCGCTTGCCTTTGCCCCTGCGGCTTTTGACGCTGCGGTTTTCTTTGCCGTGCTTGCCTTTGCGGCTGTCTTTTTGACGGCTTTTTCTGCTGTCTTCTTTGCGGCAGTTGCCTTCTTTGTTACGGCTTTCTTTGCATCGCTAACTTTCTTTTCTGCTGTTTTTGCAGTCTTCTTTGCCGTGGACTTTGCTTCCTTTACAGCCTTTTCCGCTGTCTTCTTTGCGGCAGTTGCCTTCTTTGTTACGGCTTTCTTTGCTGCGCTAGGTTTCTTTTCTGCCGTTTTTGCAGTCTTCTTGGCCGTAGTCTTTGCTTCTTTTACAGCCTTTTCTGCTGTTTTCTTTACAGTTGAACCCTTCTTTCTGCCCCTTGTGCTCTTTGTGACAGCCTTTTCTGCCTTTTCGATGGATTCAAAAGCTTCTGTTTCGCTTATAGGATCTGGCTGCGGGTCCTTGTCTTCGTCAAATACGTCAACAAGTTTGAGTGCTTCTGCAAATTTATCATCTGACCTTGGCTTGTCGGAAGCAAATTCTGCTGCGGTGTGCATTGCAAAAGACATGTCTGCCTGCACGTCGGATGAAATTGTTTCATCGGAAGAATTGTCTTCGCTTACAAGTGTAGAATCTGAGTCAACCATGGTTGCATCGTCTGCAATTGTTGCATCGTCTTCTGCTACTGTCTGTGCGCTTTCCTGAACCTGTGTCTTTTCAGTTGCCTTCTCTTCGTCTGATGAGCCAAAGACTTTCTTGAAGAAATTACCAAAACCCATTTTTTTCGCGTCTCCTTGATTTTCAAGCCCCGGATTTACCGAAGCTTTCCTTTCAAATTTTATCTTTACGCTTTGATAGCGCAATTTACATTCCAGTATGGTGGCCGCAATCACCGCATAGGCAAAGTAATGCAGCGTACCATAAATCCCGGCAAAATAATTATATAACCCATGGAACAAAACCGCAAGTGCAAATGGAAGCCATAAGAGCGACTTGTCCGCAAGCTCCTGCCTGCGCTTTATGCAGTACACAAATAACCCGCTCAGCCCTGCGCAGAATGTATGCATTACCACAGCCGTAAAAAGCCTAAGTGTTATACTTCTATTTCCGTATATCAAGTAGATTAAGGTTTCAAGACATCCCAAGGTAAGTCCGCAAAGCACCGCATAAGAAAAAAAGGCGGAAAGCTTGGACTTCTTTGCAGGCAGTAAAAAAAGAAACGCCATCTTTGCCGATTCTTCTATAATGCCATTTATGAGTAAACCCTTTATAAGCCGTCCAGGTAAATTTACAGAGACGAAAGGATGCCATGTATGAATTATTATCAAAAGAAGTTCAATAGGAAGAAGTGCCAACAGTCCGCAAAGACAAGCCGCTGCTCCATGAACTTTATTGAAATCTTTCCCCAGCAGCAAAAAACAGATATACACCGTAACAAGGGGTATAAAAGTCATTGCTATTGAAGCATAAATATTCATATTTATAGGATAATCCAATTTTATATATTTTGCAAGCGATATTTACAGTGTTTCAGAAGGTTGTCGGATGAATTTTTTTGCGGCACTTGCTTTTGGTACAAATATTTTTTTTCGTCATCACTTGTGCCTTTTGTGTGGCGCTTCCGGGGTTCCGGGGCCCCAACCCCTCCATTGCTAGCGCAACCCGCCTTTGGCGGGCCCCTCCAGTGCCTGCCGCGCTTTTTTATGCTACAAAAAGCTTCGCCCTTGCTAGCCTAAGTGTCACTTGGAAAGCGCAAGCCTAATCTCGGACAGTGATGGCAACGAGATGGACGAAGCACAGCCAGTAGCTTGTGGTTCGCCGTGGGGTTGTATTATTATGGAGAAAGACCCTGCTCTGGGCAAACAGACATGATGCAATTCATGGATAAAGGGAGGGGCATTGCATTTTGAAAAATAACTTTATTCACTATAGTTTATTGACAGTTTTTTTTATTCGCGCGGAAGGGTTGAATACCCCGCCCCTTGGGGCGGGAATAAGGGTATTCAACCCTGACTGCAATACCTTTTAAGAACAACGCACACCTCGTTGGTTCGCGTAAGGATGTTTTGATACAGGGGGATTCGTTTTATGAGGAACTCATACCCCGTAGCTTGCTGCGGGGTGCGTTGATTGTGCTGGTAATTTTGGGATTGAAAAATGATTTGGTTCAAATAAAACAATGTTCCATAGGAGGTACGTCTTGGTTAAATGTAAAAGGCGGTTATCTTTACTGTAAAAATATTGATGGAGCAATATTTTTTGCTAAAATAAAAAAAACAGAACTGTATAAGAAAGCATTGCAAAAATGCCACTTTTCACCTTTGCTTGTATATCTGCTTATAACAATTATTGTTCTGGTATTTATTCGAAACAAAAATAAAGAAGTAACAAAGCTGGACCTGCTGATTGATGTATTATTAGTATTATTTATTTTGGAGATGTGGCTCCCCAAGCCACTTGTTACAAATACATTCAGTCATCCATTGTTTATTTTCTCATTTTTATTTTTTATAGTTATGCTGATATATGGTATAGATAATAATACTTATAAAAGAATCATAAACATTGCAATTTCTTTATTGCTGTCAACAGAAATTATTGTTGCTATTTTAACCAGACCTTTAAACGAAGTGATGCTCTGCCTTTCACTGCTTGCCGAGTTATGGCCGGAGTTATTATTAATAGTTTTTAATTGCATCAGTTTTTTCAAACGGAAAAAAGCTCTTGAACAACAAAAAAATTAGCAGGACATTGTGTAAGTTACAAAATACATAATGAGGAGATGTTGAATTACTTAAAAGATATGCTGAAAAAATTGCAGGAAAATTAGAGAGGTGGATTATGACTTTATCGATTCTATTAAAATTATTTGGCAGTATATTAGTTGTTTTTTTTGTGACAATGGTATTATTTATTTGCAGAGTTTATATCAGAGGAAGCGATTTTAAGACAAATCTTGTTTGTTCTTGCATTTTTTTTACAGTACTTTGTATATTAATTTCTGTGGATTGTTGCAAGAATTTGTAACATTAGCAATTTGACGGCATTGCGTGGATTTTGCCCCCATGTAAAAGCCAGTTCCGCAGAAAAATTTACAAAAGCAGACTCCAAAAAAGTTGAAGTCCAGCCTCTTTCTATGATAATATAACTTATGAACAAGAAAGACTTGTCAAAGAAGCAGAAGATGCTGGCCCGCATCCAGGAGTTCACCCTGATGGACGATGACTTCATGACCCGCTTCTTTGAGAATGACAAGGAGTGCACCCAGTTTGTGCTCCAGACCATCCTTGGCAACAAGAGGCTCAAGGTAATTGATGTGCTTGCCCAGAAGGCCGTAAAAAGCCTGGAAGGACGCTCCGTACGCCTTGACGTCTTTGCAAGGGACAGCAGGGGAAAGCCTTACGACATTGAGATACAGAGGGCAGACAAGGGTGCCGGCGCAAGAAGGGCACGCTATAATTCAGCCCTTATGGATGCGGACGAAACGGTTCCGGGAACGGATGCCGGCAAGCTGCTGGAAAGCTATGTCATCTTCATCACGGAGAATGACATATACAAAAAGGGAAGGGCTCTGTATAAGATAGACAGATACGTAGATGGCGAAGAACCGTTCAATGACGGTGCACACATAATCTATGTGAACGGCAAATACAAGGGCAATGACCCTATGGGCGACCTTATGCATGACTTTCACTGCAAGAAGGCCGGTGACATGAAGAGCAAGATTCTGGCCGAAAGGGTCAGGTACCTAAAGGAAAGCGACAAGGGGGTAAAGCACATGTGCAGAATAATGGAAGAATTTGCAAAAGAAGAAAGAAAAGAAGGAAGGGACGAGAGAACTATTGAAATGGCCGCAAAGCTGCTTGAAAGTGGCGATATGACGGAAGAGCGCATAAAAGAATTGTTTAAGCTCACAGAAAGGCAGATGAAGGCAATAAAGGAAAGGGTTGCGGTTCTGGCATAACATCACAAAGCCCTATAAGAAGCCGTTGTGACATAAGTTCTTTGACATAAAGCCAACCCTGCCAGTCCCACATATGGCGGTTTGTATGCATACGCGGCCAACAACCCGGTACGCTATATAGACCCGGATGGGAATTTTGAAGTTGATTCTCATAATCCCATGAGAATATTTGCAAATTTGGACGATGTGGATGATTTGATAAATGCATCAGCATATTTGCAGGCTCCGAATTGTGGATATACAATAACTGCTTACGGAGAAAAATCTGGCATAACCAAAAATTTTACTAGTTATGGGGAAATTTTGGACTATTTATGTCCAGTTGTTGATGCGACAAAAGTTAATGTTTATGGAATAAATCCTAGAGTGGCATTAGGTGTGGGAATTGGACTCGAAGCTTATATAGTGACAATATATAAACCGGCAGACAAAAAGGCAAATAAAGAGTCCTCCAAAGAGGCGTACATAGTACTAGGTGCGCAGGGAGGCTGTGGGGTTGAAGTTGGTCTCGGGGCTTTTGGAACGAATACATTGCGCGATTTGATAATAAAGACGATGACCCCAAATCTAAGGGATACAGCGATTTCAAATGTTTTAAATCATTCTGGTGAATGTCCTATTCCGCATTATACGCAGCAAGCCAAAGTTTCTGCAGGAATTGGTATTTCGTTTGATATGAAAAATTGTCAACAAAATGGGATTGAATTAGGTAATATTGGTGGAGGAGTTTATTGGGGAGCAAGAGCAATATGGAAGATACGATAGATGAAAACGGTATGGATAAATTCGATAAGCGTTTTATGTTTCTAAAAAAACATTGGTTAAAATTTTTGTTTTTTCCACTTATATGGATAACAATTCTATCGTGCAGAGATTTGTTTTGGGGAGGTGCTTATGTTTGGAAAGCTTGCTTGTTTCTTTATATAATAAAGTCCCTGGCATATTTTGCACATTATTGTCTTGTGAAAAATTATTCACGAGAAAGAATGCTAAAAATGCAACAAAACTATATTGGCCATTTTCCAGAACTGCAAATATGCTTATTTGGTTTATTTTTCGTTTTAGGATGCTTTTACTTGTTTACGGGAAAAGGTGATGGCATTGTTTTTTGTACAGTAATTTTTTGTTCTGGAACAGAGGATGTTCTTGAATATTTTGAATTGAAGAGAGTTATCAATGGGTAATAAGAAAGAATTCTTCAGCCTGTTCTACATTTCTTTTTTTACCAGACGCTTTAGATAGAAAAAAAACTGTGGCTCAAATGCATTCATGGAAATTTTAGCCACATAGAAAAGCCATTCCGCAGAAAGTAAAAAAGTTGATACTTTGCCTCTTTAATGCTAAAATACGGTATGAACAAAAAAGACTTGTCAAAGAAGCAGAAAATGCTAGCCCGCATCCAGATGACATGAAGAGCAGGATTCTGGCCGAAAGGGCCAGGTACCTCAAGGAAAGCGACAAGGGGGTAAGGCACATGTGCAGAATAATGGAAGAATTTGCAAAAGAAGAAAGGGGAGAAGCAAAAATTGAAGAGAGAATTGAAATGGCCACAAAGCTGCTTGAAAGTGGAGATATGACGGAAAAGCGCATAAAAGAATTGTTTAAACTTACAGAAGGACAGATGAAGGCAATAAAGGAAAGGGGTGCAGTCTTGGCATAACATCACAAAGCCCTATAAGAAGCCGTTGTGACACAAGTTCTTTGACATAAAGCCAACCCTGCCTATTCCCACAAATGTCTATTTGCGGGAATAAAAAAATATGATGCGCAGATGGCCTAACAGGTTTTGAAGTCTTCCTTTTGCAAATAAATGCACGGCCGGGATTGGAGGGGCGGCGTAGCCGTTGCGATAGCAATGGAGCGGGTAGGGGACCCGCGGAACCCCGGAAAGCCCCTTAAAGATGGCCTACTTGCCATTTTTTTGCTAGGACTTTACAAGGCCCTTCGAGAGCCTCAGGGACCGGACTTGGGGAGCCATCCGTGGCGCTATTGTTTTTTAAAAATGGCAAGCTTTTCTTTTAAGACGCAGAAGTTTTGCAGGAAAAAGTGCCGCAAGAAAGAAAAAGAGAAAAATTATTCCTGCGAAGTTTTTAGGCTGTCGATTGTAAATTCAATTAACAGGCGGCTGTCTTCCAGGCTTTGCTCTCCGTATACGGAAATTTTAAAGAGGGCGCTTTCTATAAGGCTGAACAATAGGGCATCTATTTCTTTTACCGGAAGGTTTCTTATGAGGCCTTTTTTTTGTCCGCGGAGTATTACCGTTGTAAGCAAGTGTTCAAGGCGTATTACCCTGCGCTTAACCCTTTCCCTGGGGTTGCCTTCGCTTTTTTTTAACTGCAAGAGGTAGTCCAGGAGTACGTGGAAAAGGCGGGCGTTTTTTTCGCATTCGGCACAAATTAGGCTAAAGATTTTTTTTAGGCAGTCTATTTCGTTAAGGCTTTCGTCCGCCATTATCTTTAGTATGCTTTTTTCTATGCCGCCGGTAAGCTGCTTTATGCTCCACAGGAATATTTCGCGCTTGTTCTTAAAGTAGATGTAAAGCGTGGTTCTTGTGATTGCGCAACGGTCAGCTATTTTTTGGAAGGTTACGTCTTCGTAGCCTTCTTCTATAAAAAGTTCCAGCGATTTTTCGAGTATTTCTTTTTTTCTTTTTTCGTGTTCAACAAGGACAGCCATTTTTTTTCCTTATGCGTTGTAGACGTAAAGCGTTGTATCAAGGTTTCCAGCCTTTAAATTTTTCTGGTGGTCTGCATAGCGGCCTATGCATTTCTGGAAGCTTTTTTGGCTTGTGATTACGCCTATCTGCCAGCCGGGGAAGTCTGTAAAGAGGGACGCCATGTCTTGGTAAAGGGTTTCTGCCTGTGACTGGTCTCCGAGTCTTTCGCCGTAAGGTGGGTTGCAGAGGATAAGGCCTGTTTCAAATGGGGCTTTTAAGTCTGCAAAGGAGCTTCTGATGAATTCCGGTCTTGGTATGCGGGAGTCGCTTCCGATAAGCTGCAAGGCCCTTCCAGCCGTAACGCATGCGTGTTCTGCATTCAGTGCGGAGCGTTGGACTGCGTCACCGTCAATGTCGCTGCCTGTTATTCTGCATTCAACGTCCGTGCGGATTTTTGCGGCTTCTGCTTTTTTTAGTTCAAGCACGCGGTTTGGGTCGTAAAAGGAAAGGTGTTCGTATGCAAAGTGCCTTCCAAGTCCGGGTGCAACGTTGTGGGCGTAGAGTGCTGCTTCTATGGCTATTGTTCCGCTTCCGCAGAATGGGTCGTGCAAGGGGGTTTTTCTTCGCCACATAAGTTCCTGCAAAAGAAGTGCGGCTGTTGTTTCGCGCAGGGGGGCTGTTCCGCCGTCTGTGCGGTAGCCTCTTTTGTGCAGGGGGTCTCCGCTTGTGTCTAGCATTATGCGGACTATGTCTTCGTCTATGTAAACGCGAACGTCGCATTTTTCGCCGCTTTCGGGCATGGTTGTGATTCCCCAGACTTCGCCAAGCTTTTTGTAGATTGCCTTTTGAATCATGGACTGAACGGTGTGCTCGCTTTCTATGCGGCTTTTGTAGGCACGGACCTTGTCCACTACTACTCGGGAATCCTTACGCAAAAAATCCTGCCATGGAGCCTGGTAGCATCCTGCAAACAAGGAGTCAAAATTGTCTGCCTTGTACTTTGCCATCTGAATGTAAACGCGGTCTGCGGTGCGCAAGCAGAAATTTGCCTTGTATACCGCATCAAATCCGCTTGAGCCGTCGGTAAAGAAAACACGGCCTGGGGCATTTGATTCAAGCTTAAAGCCCAGGTGTTTGAGTTCATTTCCAAGAATGTGTTCCGCGCCCACAGCGCAAAGTGAAGCATAAGTGTTCATGTTGACATTTTAGCATATTTTGTCACAATGGGCAAGGGTTGGGGATTCCAGTTTTTAATTGAATTCTGCGGCACTTGCACTTGGGTCAATTTGGGCTTTCTGCTGCCTCTTATGCCTTGTGGGTGGCGCTTGCGGGGTTCCGTTCCCTTATATGTAAACAAATAGCGCCATGGAGGGCGCGTCAATACGTTAGCAATCAAAACAAGTGAGTTTTCCATCGGAAAACTCATGGTTAAAAATTGCATGGATGCAATTTTTAACCAACCGCCCCTCCAGTGCCTGCCGTGCTTTTATTCGCGCGGAAGGGTTGAATACCCCGCCCCTTGGGGCGGAATAAGGGTATTCAACCCTGACTGCAATACCTTTTAAGAACAACGCACACCTCGTTGGTTCGCGTAAGGATGTTTTGATACAGGGGGATTCGTTTTATGAGGAACTCATACCCCGTAGCTTGCTGCGGGGTGCGTTGATTTGCTGCTTTTGTTTTTCCTAGAATCCTAGCTTTGTCTTAACTTTGGACTTGAATTGGCTAAGGGCATCTTGTTTGGACTTTTCTCCCATAACATAGTCATAGACAGCTTCGTTCCAAAGTTCTTCTATGGTCTGGTCTGTGCTTTGGGTTAGGCTTCCGTTTATGCCCTTTGCTATTTTGCAGAATTCTTTGTAGTGGTTTTGGCCATTAAGGAAGCTTTCGGAATATTCGTCTTTTATGGCATCCTGTGTGTGCAAGTTGCAAAGAGTATCGCCTGTTTTTTGTGCATAGCCCTTACAGAACTTGTCATCAGAAACGAGGTATTTTATCATCTCCTTAGCGGCATTTGGGTTCTTTGTTCCCTTGTAAGCTGCAAGCCATGTACCTCCCCAGTAGTATTTTGCGGGACCCTGGCACATTGCCCAGTCACCAGAAGTTTCCCAAGTGTTTGTCTTAAGAACATAGTGGAGCCCCCATGTTGGGAGAAAGTAGCAGAATACCTTTATGTTTTCTCCTCGTTCATCCCTAAGACAATCCTTCATTCCGGCAAACCAGCCTTCTGACCACTGGCCTACCTTTCCTTCATAACCTTTGTCGTGCATAATCTTGCACATTTCCATGTAGTCTTCCATGGCGGGGTCAATGACGAGCTTTTCGTTTGCAACCCAGGGATTCTTGCGGGAAGCCTTGTAGGCAAGGAACAAGTCTGCCGTTGAGGATACAGTCTTTACGCTTCCGTTGGATCTTTTGTCGATTAATTCTGTAAGTTGGCGGAACTTTGTAAAGTCGGACATGTATTTTTGAACTTCTACAGGATCGTCTGTGCCAAGAATCTGCTTGGCAATGCTTCTGCGGTAGAATACTGCACCGGGACATATCTGCCATGCCATACCGTAGACGTGACCCTTGTATGTACCAACCTGCATGGGGTATTCGGCCATCTTGTCCTTGATTTCTGCATAAACATCATCGAGAGGGAGCAAGAACTTAGAGCCTTCTTCGATGTACTTGCGCACAAAAAAGCTTTCCAAGGCAAAAACATCCGGGCATTCACGGCCAGAAGAAAAAGCTGAGTCCAGCTTGGCGGAAAACATGTCTGTTGGTGTAAGAGAGTATTCAACCGCCATGTTGGGGTGGCTTCTTTTGTAACCGAAGTTATTATCCTCAATCATGCCTTCCACTTCGTCTGTAAATGACCATACAACAAGAGTTAGGTCTTTTTCGGCAAGATTCTGTTTTACTTCGGCGGATATTTTTGCCATGTATTCCTTTAGGTAGCTTCCGCGCTTAAAAGTAAGGAACTCTCCTTCTTCTCTTAAAAGCAGGGTATTGTCGTCGGGAAGGGTATAGGCATCTGTACCGGATTCTGTCTTGTCCATTGTTTCCCATTTGCCGGTTTCAAAATTGTATTCTTCGTAAAAGATGGAATGAACTTCGTCATAGGTAGAATCGGAAGTGGTTCGGTAAGTTCCGCGCATCATGGTGTCGGTAGAAATGTCAAGCATGGTTACTTTTCCGTTGTCAAAGGAGACTACACACTGGTCGTTCCAGAGCCATTCTCCGTTCAAAGCCGGATCAGCTTTTTTCTTTCCGATTGTATCTGCTGTAGCACAGACAGTTGATAGCAACAGAAGCAGAGCAAGTGTTGTCGCAATACGGATTATCTTGTTTGCAATTTTTGTAAACATAAAAATTCCCCGCTAGTATTTTTTTTAGATTATACCAGCGGGAAATAATGGGGTCAATGTTCAGCTAAGGTTAAGAAGCCTGTTTGTTCCAAGTGATTCTGAATCCAGCCGTCTTGAACTGGCGGGAAGCAAAGTTCAGTTCCTTGTTACTGCATTTTCCTGCCCTGGCTGCATCAAAGTAGCTTCCTCCGCGCAAGTACCTGCTTGTGTCCTTCCTTACGCTCCAGACCCATTCAAATACGTTGCCGGACATGTCGTAGATTCCAAAACCGTTTGGCTGTAGCTGGGCAACTTCGTGAAGCTGACCACCGCTGTTGCAGTCTGTCCATGCCACGCTGTCCAAGTCTTCGCTTCCGGAATATGTAAAATTCTCACCGCCCTTTATGGCAACATCCCATTCTTCCATTGTAGGAATCCTAAAACCGTCGGCCTCTTGGTTGAATTCAATTTCGCCTTCAATGATTTTGTTCTGGTGGGGAGTGTAGCCCCAGTCATCGGGGTTGCTGCTTCCGTTTACCTTGTAGCAGGGTGTCTTTCCCAGCAAAGCGCTTAGCCTGTTGCAGAATACAAGCGAATCGTACCAGCTTACGGATTCAACCGGAAAGTTTGCGCCCTTTGTCTGCGATGGGTTTTCGCCCATAACTGCTTCGTAGAATTCCTGTGTCACTTCCGTTTTTGCAATGCAGAAATTGTTGTCTGGAACGGAAACTACACCAAGAGAAACTCCGTTGTCCAAAGTGATTTTTGGCGAAGATTTTCCGCAAGAAGAAAATGCGGCTGCCGCTGCCAAAAAGAAAACTGCCATTTTTACCATTGCTTTGATTTTCATAAAATCCTCCTTGTTGATTATGTGCCTTTTGCTATCTTAACTTTACCACGGCTGCAAAAAAGCGCAACGGACAAAAATGACATTGATTATGGCGATATTGATATTTTAGTCAAAAATATTTGAATTTATGCCACTTTTACAATAGAATATTGATATGAAAGAATTCAAGCACGAGAACATCCTCCACAAGAGGCACTTTGACCTTCAGTTTTCAATACGCTTTGAAGTGGTTGACGACGTAAATTTTTATTCACCCTTCCACTGGCACAACCACATAGAAATTCTTTACGTGCTTGAAGGAAAAATTGATTTTAAAATTGAGCAGCGAAAGTATGTCTTGGGCGACGGAGACATGATAATCATCAATTCGGAAGTAATCCATTCGTCAAAGCTCTGCGGCCATGCAAGGTACATTTTGCTTCAAGTTCCTCTTAGCGCTTTTGAGGGCGTTTATGAAGAAATAGAAAACGTGGTGCTAAAGGAAAGACCCACTTCCCTGGAAGCGGAAAAACTTTTTGCCTACCTTTCCAAGATGCTAAAATCCGTGGACGACAAGCGCAAGGAAAACAGGATAAAATTTGTTTCTCTCCTCTATGATTTTTTCTACCAGCTTCTAACGCTTTATAAAGTTGAACAAAAAAAATCCGGGGCAGCTTCCTATTATGGAATCAACCGCATTTCGCCGGTAATGGCTTATGTTGAAAAAGAATTCCGCAACAAGATAAGCCTTGGCGATGCGGCAGACATTCTTAACGTAACGCCAGAACACATGTGCCGCCTCTTTAAGAAATACACGGACATGACTTTTAACGAATATCTTATGTCCCTCCGCATTTCCGCCTTTTACCAGATGCTGCAAAATAGCGACCAGAAGATTTCCGTAATCATGGATGAATGTGGGCTTACAAACTACAAGGTCTTTATCCGCGAATTTAAAAAGACCTTTGGTAAAACCCCGGAACAGGTTCGTGAGGAAAGAAGAAAAAGTTCCCTGTGAACCTACCTCCCTGTAAACCTACTGGGCAATACCGCGCATTTCTTCCAGGTTTGCATAACCGTGGCTCTTCATAAAGGCTTTTAGTCCGCAAAGAATTTCCTTGGCTACGTTGGGGTTTGCAAAGATGGCACTTCCAATTTGAACCGCATGCGCACCAGCCATAATGAATTCAACCGCATCATGCCAAGTTGCAATTCCGCCAATGCCAACAACTGGAACCCTTTTTTCAACAGGCAGTTTGTTCATCTCCTGCACAACATCGTAAACCATGCGCAAGGCAATGGGTCTTACAGCCGGACCGCACAAACCGGCTCGCACATTCTTAAAGAAAGGCCTTCCCTTATCCACGTCTATTGCCATTGACTGAATGGTGTTTATAAGGCTAAGGGCATCTGCACCTGCTTCCACACAGGCCATTGCAACAGCCCGCAAGTCAGGGGCATTTGGAGAAAGCTTTACCATAAGGGGCTTTTTTACAACCGCACGGACTGCGCTAACACATTCAAATGCGGCCTTTGGATCTGTTCCCCATGCCATACCGCCGGCCTTTACGTTGGGGCAGCTTATGTTAAGCTCTATCATTGGAACAGCACTTTCTTCTGCAATCTTTGCAGCTTCTACATAAGATTCTATGCTTCCGCCTGCAAGGTTTAAAATGGCAACAGGTTTGAGCTTTAGCATCTGGGGAATAATTTCTTTTGTAACAGAACGGATGCCTGGATTCTGCAAGCCTATGGAGTTGATGTCGCCGGAAGGAACTTCTATGCAGCGCTCACCTTCGTTACCCTGGCGTTCCTCCAGAGTTGTTCCTTTTGAACAGATTGCGCCCCAGTCGTTTACGTCTGCAAAGCCACGGAAATTCTGTCCAAAGCCGAATGTTCCGGCAGCGGCAAAAAGCGGGTTTTCAAAGTGGATTCCGCACATGTCCACGCTCAAATCCACTTCCTGATTTTCTGCAAGGGGAGTTCTTCTTGGACAAGGCGCTTCAAACTGAATTATGTCCGAATCAAAAACAGGTCCGTCTTTGCAAACACGTAGGCTTCCCTGAGTCGTGCTTATTGTACAGCCAAGGCAGGCTCCCGCTCCACAAAGCATTCTGTGTTCCATGCTAAGAAAGGCCTTTATTCCGCATTCCCTTGCAACCTTCTGAACGTAGACAAGCATTGGGGTAGGGCCACATGCATAAATTGCCTTGTAGCCACATTCCTTTATCTTTTGGGCAGTCAGGGCAGTTGGCAGCATACCCTTAATTCCTGCGCTTCCGTCGTCCGTAGTGATTATTGTGTTACCATTTACGTATTCCAAACCGTAAGTTCCGCTCTTAAAGCAGGCGTAAAAGTCGTAGCTTGTGGCAGGCAAAGATGATGCAAAATTTGCAACAGGCGCAACTCCTATTCCTCCGCCAACAATACAAATTTCCCGCTTGGCAGAAGGTGCTGTAGAAGAGACGGCATCCTTTAATTCCGGCGTAAGGGCAAATTCATTTCCAAGTGGCCCCTGAACCAAAAACTCGTCTCCGGCATTCAGGCTGCAAAGCTCTTTTGTGCCTTCGCCCTTTTGCAAAATAAGGAACTGGAGCCTGAGCATCCTCTTGCCGGAAGCAGAATCCGCAAATTCTTCTGAATGGTAAACGCTGATTGGTCTTTTAAAATAACCATTGCTGGTCTTTGTGCGTATCATGTAGAACTGACCGGGCCTTGGGCAAATCTGACTTGGCCGTTCAAATTCATAAACTGCCTGCAAAAGAAACACGTCCCTTTGCCCTGTCACATTTTCTATGCGCTCAACTTTTGCGCTTCCGTTAAATAAAATTCCATTGCCGTCTTTGTCTATCTGAGCCTGGTCTACCATGATTGCACCTCTAACGCTAATATAATAAATTAAACGCGATTTTGCAATTGAGCAATTTTATATTCAATTCGGCTTCTGGCATTTGACCGAATAGTGTGTTATACTTGTTCATATATATCTATGTATGTGCGCCGAAAAGTTTTGCATTGAGTATAGAGTAAAGGGCATACCGATAAAAACGGGGGTTTTAAATGAAAGCAAAAACTTTAGGATGTCTTGCGGCTGCATTTTGTCTTGCAATGATTTTTTCAGTTTTAGGCTGCTCAACTTTTGATGGACTTATGAGCGACCTTGCCGCAGTTCCATCATCCTCATCGCCATCATCTGGCAAAACGAGTCAGCCCGCCAACGGCACTAAAACGACTAGCACGACGAAGGATGGAAAAACCGTAACCACAACCGTATCAGATGACGGAAAGACCGTAAGCACGGTAATTGTAGAGGACATGTACAAGCGCAAGGATACAGACGAACCTAAGTACGTAACCTATTTTGCGCCAGGAAACATTGTCTATTCTGACGGTACCATGACTACAGAGTACTCCTTTGACAAATCAAAGACTCCGGTCGCAGTTATTTTTGATGCAAAAAACAGGCTTGGCGTTGCACTCACGATGACAAGTCTTGCATGGGCTGATGAAAATTCCTTGGGGTACAAAATGAATTTTAAGACCAGCAGCACTTCTGGAGCCGACAACTGGAATGTAATAAAGGCTGCCGATCCTGCCGGAACAAACACTCCTGAAAAATGCGCAAAAAATTATCCGGCCTTCAACTACTGTGCAAATTATTCAGCGCCAGGATACAAGAGCGGTTGGTATCTTCCTTCAACTGCTGAACTCAAGATGCTCATGTACTATAAGTATAATGTAGAAAATGCACTTAAAAGAATACCGGGTGCAGAGCTGATAAATCCAAGCGCTTCAAAAAATGCAGCTGATTATTATTGGTCTTCAACGCAGTGGGTGTTTAAGAGCAATGAAAATCTTGCAAACAATTTTATAGCGGCAACAGCCTACAGCACCAACCTTTTTGCGAATGCAGACGATTCTACACACGGCACACCCAAAAGCTATATCTATAATTTTGTAAGACCCATACGTAAATTCTAAAGCCACGAACACCAAGAAGCCTAGCCCCGGGCGTAGGGGCCCGCGCAAGCGGGTTGCCAAGGGGGCCCTGACCCCGGCAATGGAGGCGAAAGCCGGAACCCCGAAGCACGGGAGACAAAGGGCCTTTTTTGCCGTGTAGCGGCAAAAACAGTTTTAAGAGGTCTGTGCTCCAAGGTGGACAAAGAATACTTTCTTCTATATACTATCTGCATGGCAAAGACTGTAGACGACAAGAAAATTATTTACACGATGGACCGCGTTTCGCGCGCATACGGAACAAAGGTTGTTCTTAAAGACATAAGCATTTCATATTATTACGGTGCAAAGATTGGCGTTATTGGTGAAAACGGTGCCGGTAAATCTTCGCTATTTAAGATTTTTGCAGGAATAGACAAGGACTACACTGGCGAGACCCACCTTTCTGACGGATATTCAATGGGCTACTTGGAACAGGAGCCTTATTTGGAAAACGGCAAGACCGTAAAAGAAATCGTTATGGAAGGCGTAAAGCCAATTACGGATTTGCTTGCGGAATTTGACAAGGTGAACGAGGCCTTTGGTGACCCCGATGCGGATTTTGATAAGCTGTGTGCCCGCCAGGCAGAGCTTCAGGAAAAACTTGATGCTGCCGATGCATGGAACTTGGACGCAAACTTGGAGCTTGCAATGGATGCCCTTCGCTGCCCTCCGCCGGATCAGGTTGTAGACGTGCTTTCCGGTGGTGAACGCAGACGTGTTGCCTTGTGCCGCCTTCTTTTGCAGCAGCCGGACATTCTTCTTCTTGATGAACCTACAAACCATCTTGATGCAGAAACCGTTGCTTGGCTTGAACGCCACCTTCAAAACTATCCGGGAACAATTATTGCAATTACCCACGACCGCTACTTCTTGGACAATGTTGCAGGCTGGATTTTGGAAATGGACAGGGGAGAAGGCTATCCTTTCAAGGGCAACTATTCTGCATGGCTGGATGCAAAGCAGAAGCGCCTTGCCCTGGAAGAAAAGCAGGCCTCTGTGCGCCAGAAGCAGATGGCAGAAGAGCTTGAGTGGATTCACGCTGGTGCAAAGGGTAGGCAGGCAAAACATAAGGAACACATTACAAAGTATGAGCAGCTCTTGGCAGAAGAAAGCCAGAGGGTAAAGCTTAAGGAAAGCCAGATTTCTATTCCGGCAGGTCCCCGCCTTGGAAACGTTGTAATTGATGCGGAAAAGCTTACAAAGTCTTTTGACGACCGCGTTCTTTTTGAAAACCTGGACTTCCACATTCCGGCCGGTGCTGTAGTTGGAATTGTTGGTCCAAACGGTGCGGGTAAGACAACCCTCTTTAAGATGATTGCAACTGCCGCTGGACAGAAGGTTCTTCTTCCCGACGGTTCACTTGGAGAGGAAAAGCCTGATTCTGGAAACATAAAGGTTGGCGAAACAGTTAAGCTTGTTTACGTAGACCAGATGAGGAGCAAGCTTGATCCAAAAAAGACCGTCTGGGAAACTTTGAGCGACGGTTTGGATTTGGTAAAGCTTGGTGCTGTGGACGAAAAGGGCCGCCCTGTTAACGGTGCAGTCCGCGAGGTAAACAGCCGCGCCTACTGTTCTTGGTTCAACTTTAATGGGCCTGAGCAGAACAAAAAAGTGGAAGTGCTTTCTGGTGGAGAAAAGAACCGCCTAAACATGGGCATGATGTTCAAGGAAGCTGGCAATGTTCTTCTTTTGGACGAACCCACGAATGACTTGGACATTACAACAACCCGCTCACTTGAAGAAGCCATAAACGATTTTGCAGGAGTTGTGCTTGTAATCAGCCACGACCGCTACTTCCTGGACAGAGTTTGCACCCATATCCTTGCCTTTGAAAACAACAGCGAAGTCAAATGGTACGAGGGCAACTGGTCTGAATACGCAGAATGGAGACGGCAGCAGCTTGGAGAAGACGCAGACCGTCCTCACAAGACCGTTTACAGAAAGTTGGTGCGCTAAGTATGAGCAAGCTGGACGTAGGCCTTATAGCCCTGGATTTAGATGACACTCTTTTGGACAAGGACCGCAACATTTCCGACAAAAACGTGGAGGCGTTAAGGAAGGCAGCGGAACTTGGCATTTACGTTGTCCTCTGTTCTGGCCGCGCAGAAGACGCAATTCTTCCCTATGTGCGCCGCTTGGAGATTGCCGGTATGCAGGCAGGCCGCTACATAATTGCCATAAACGGATGCTCCGTCTTTGACCTTCACGAAAGAAAGCAAATCTACTGCCAGAAGGTTTCCTATGACATTCTTCACCATGCAAACGAGGAAGCCCAAAAGATGGGGCTTTTTAGCGAAGTCTATACTGCGGACACAATTTACTACCAAAAGCAAACCGAATGGACGGACATAGACGTAAAGCTTTGCGGACTCAAAGGAAAGGAAATAGAAGACTATGACGCTTTCCTACAGCAGGGCTTTACAAAAATGCTTGTCCCCGGAGATCCAGACCAGCTTCAAGTTTTGCAGAAAAAGCTAAAGGCCGATTTTGGTGATAAGGCTGTTGTCTTTACAAGTAAGCCATATTTTCTTGAAATCTTGCCACCCAACTGCGGAAAGGGAGAAGCCATAAGCTGGCTTTCCGACCACATTGGCCTTGACAAGAACAGAACGATGGGCTTTGGCGACAGCATGAATGACGAAAGCATGATACGCCTTTGCAAGTACGGCGTCTGCATGAAAAACGGACTGGATTACATAAAGGGCATTGCCGACTTTACTACCGAATATGACAACAATTCTAGCGGAGTTGGAATGTTCATAGAAAAAAATGTTTTGTAAGGCAATCCTTTCCATACGAACATGCATTACTCAGGGAAGCCCGACTCTTTTTACTCCCCGCATGATTACAGAATTCCTTTGCAAAGAGAAAATTCAGCTGGCCGCAATAACGGACGTAAACACCTGCCTTAATGCGCCAGCATTTTCTATCTGCTGCAAGCGGCATGGAATCTTAGCCTTGTACGGAATGGAAGCATGGTGCAGGGACAGAAAAGCCCTTGTTCTTTTTTCCAATCTGGAACTTGCAATGGATTTTAACTACGCATGGTACCGAACGCTGCCCGCTGATTTGCCCAAGGATTTACATGGACAAGACCCCAGACAATACTGCGTTGATGAAGACGACGGCATTCTTTCCGTAGAAAAAAAATACCTGCAAGTTGCATCCCCTGTTTCATTTAATGAACTTAAAAAAGAAGTCGAAAGCAAGGGTGGCCTCGTGTTTAAAAATGAAGCCCTGCCTGACAGATACAAACAGCCAATAGAAGAAATCTTTCAGCTAAGGAAAAATTTTCTTGACTTTGACATAGGGGATTGCGGCCTCTTTTCTGCCAATGAATCAATCAACTTTCAAGCAATCCGCACAGGCTTTGAGAAGCTCCAAGGGTCTTGAGCAAAGAGTCAAGCCTTTCCCTGCTTTTTTGAACAGAGGCATTTATCTGTTTTTCAGCAGCATTATCTTCAAGCCCGTCACTTTGCACACATCCGTCTTTGGCAGGTCCGACATTCCGTTTGCGGACAGCGCGGAGCAAAATGTTTTTGGGCGTATGCTCCATGTCTATAAATTCCAAAACCTGAACGCTGTAGCCTGCTTGTTCCAAAAGCTCCGCGCGTATTGCGTCTGTTGCAAGGGCTGCAAAGCGTTCGCGGAAGATTCCCCAGTGCTCAAGCGAAGCAAATGGATTTGAAGGCTCAACAAGAGATTTGTTTTTTTCTAGTTGCAAGTTAATTTCGTGCTGGCAGCAGGGAACGCTAAGAATGGCAAGGGCATTTTGCTTTACCGCAAAATTCAGCGCAAAGTCCGTGGCGGTGTCGCAAGCGTGAAGGGTTATGATAATGTCCGGCTTGTTTTCGTAAGAAAAATCCGCAATGTTTCCCACAAAAAAATTAAGTGAATCATAATTAAGTTCATCAGAAAGTTTTTGGCAATAAGCAATCACATCTTCCTTTAAGTCCAGGCCCGTAATCTGAACAGGAATATTTTCAATCTGCCAAAGATAATAATAGACTGCAAAAGTAAGGTATGATTTTCCGCAGCCAAAATCTGCAATGCGCAAAGGCCGTTCTCTGGAAAAATCTTTGCCGTAAAGTTTTTTTACGTCTGGAAGAATGTCCCGCACATATTCAAGAAAGCGGTTTATCTGCCTAAACTTTGCATACTTGGAAGCAACAACGCTGCCGTCTTTTGTCATAACGCCAAGGTGAATCAAAAAAGGAATGGGGTTTCCTTCCTTTAGAATATAATTTTTTGTACGGTTTCCAGAAGGGCGGTTTTCCATGCCCTGCAAATTTATGTTCTTCATTCCACTGGAAATATTGCGCACAGATTTTTTTACTTCTCCGCGGCGGTTGCAAAAGAAATTTATTTCCTGCGAGTCAGTCTTTTGAACAACATTCTTAAAAGTTTTTCCCGCATGTTCATCTATAAAAGCATTCACCTCTTCTTCCGACATTGATTTTTGAAAGGCCTGTGTCTTTGTAAAAAATTCCGCACTGTAGGGCAGCTTCGCCTTTTTTGCAGATGAAAGTCCAGCTTCTGCATTGCGGAAAATCCTAACTTTTATAAAATCCTTTCCAAGAACTTGCTCACAGTTTTCTGCCGGCTTAGAAAAAGTAACGCTAATAACCATGCTAAAAATATACAAACATTTCGCTTAAATTTCAATTGAGGCTTTTTTCAAATTTTCTGGACGGTAACTGTCACCGCTCTACCATTCATTCTTCCTCTAATTCGACCGAACAGGCCTTTCGCCACGGGCTTTCCGGGGTTCCGCCTGCCGGCTCCATTGCCTTGCGGCAACGCTCCGCGCCCCTCCAATCCCGCGTAGGACTTGCCATCAAAAAATCCATCCATGAATTTTTTGATGGATTGCAGAATCGCTACGCAATTCTGCATGCTGCTAAGTCGCCCTCCCTGGCTTGATATTGCTTTGCAGAAAAATCCAAATTGAACGCAAAAAGCCCTTGACCTTTTATTATTTCTATAGTAATATCTTAGAAATAAGTACGACGCTGGGTAGAGCAGTTGGCAGCTCGTC
>DJYC01000066.1 GCA_002448445.1 Treponema sp. UBA6988 | reverse complement strand
CATGTCTTGCCGATTTAATTAAGGGGATTGAAGGCTAATAATTTTTTTGTTCAAAAACTTTTATTCTTACACTTTAAATGGCGCAAAGCCATGAAAAGCAACTTTTGTGACAAAGTTTTTGTCGGCTTTGAACTTCTTGCTATGTGATTTTACTTCATTGCATCTGCTTTTTTTTGATGCTCTGCCATAATTGGATTCCAGTAATCGCGGTACTGTTTTTCATATTGTGTTTTATCTGCTGAAATACCAATCATAATAAACTTTGAAACAATATTTAAATTTGAATAATTACTTTCGGCCAATGTCTGAAGAACATTCAAATTATTAATGATTGCATAAGCCCTTTTATTTTTTGCTATTTCAATTAGGAATGAGTCATTTATTTTTGAAAAGAAATGTTGAGCTGCATACAAACTGTATGGTTCTGTTTGGTAGCAGATAAATTCGTTTTCCATTATTCTGTCAATTGTATAATTGCCTTCATTTATATAATAGCCCAGAAATTTTCCTATATTTATACAGTCACTTTTTAATGCAGCAAATTTAACCTGAACCTCTTTGCTTATTGACTCTCCGTCTGGAAAAATATGTGCAATGTTATTTTCTATATAACCAAAGCAGTCAAATGCGCTGCCTCCATTTTCCAATCCAAAGTTATAATATGAATATTCCAAATATGATTTTAGCTGGTTGGAATTTTGCGGCTGAACAAACAAAGGAATTTCCTTGCTTAAATATCCGCCAAAGACCCATCCATATTCTGCCACTTCGCTTTTCCACTCGTAACGTGGAATCAAAATCTCCACCCATGGGGCCGTAATGCCGTCAATTGTTTCTTCTTTTCCAATTGCAACAACTTTGACAGGAAGCCTGTGCGGAAGTCCACAAAGCCTGTTGGATTTTAGAGATGGACTATCCCTGACGCGTAATCCCTCCTCTGAATCAACATACATAGTGTCGATTACTTTGTCATTTTCATAAAAAAGACTTTTGTCCGCGAATGTTGAGGATACTAAAACTATTAAAGAAAATAATACACAAAGTATTTTTTTCATTTTCACAACCTCTGCACACCAGTGGCGTGTCCACATAACATAATTTCCCCGTATCCAGCTAAGTGCTTTTATGTGGTTGGTCTGCCGGGTAAAATTCATTGTGGGATTTATTGTTTCTTTAGTATATGATATTTTTTATGGAAACACCAGTGTTATGCTGCTTCTGCCTAAAATCCGGGGCGGCGGTGGGACTTTCGGCCAAGGCGGTAAGATTGTATTTTCCTCTGCGATGTGCTATAATTCTGCCGATTCACGCGGAGGAAAGATGACTGACGGATACATCCATTCTATAGAAAGCTTTGGTGCCGTAGACGGGCCTGGAATGCGCTACATTGTTTTTACGGCAGGTTGCCCGCTAAGATGCGCTTTTTGCCATAACCCGGACACTTGGAACATGGCGGAAGGCAAGAAGATGTCTCCTGAGAAAATACTGGAAGATGCCCTAAAGGACAGGGCCTACTGGGGTGCAAAAGGCGGAATTACCGTTTCCGGTGGAGAGCCTTTGATGCAGCTGGACTTTCTGCTGGATTTATTTACCTTGGCAAAAAAAGAAGGCGTCAACACCTGCATAGACACGTCCGGCGGTCCCTTTACAAAAGAGGGTGAATGGTTCAAGAAGTTCCAGGAGCTTATGAAGGTTACGGACATACTCCTTATGGATATAAAGCACATTGACCCAGCCGAGCACGAAAAGCTTACCGGCCGCCCCAATGCAAACATAATAGAAATGTTCCGCTATCTGGACGAAATTAAAAAGCCAATCTGGATCCGCCACGTGCTTGTTCCCGGAATTAGCGACAAGGACGAATACCTTGAACGTACCCGCGACTTTATCCGTTCACTGGGCAACGTAGAGCGCGTAGAAATTCTTCCCTACCATACGCTTGGAATTGCAAAGTACAAGGAACTTGGCATTCCCTACCGCCTGGAAGGAACCCCAATGCCAAGCCAAGAGCGTGTAGAAAATGCCCGCCGCATTTTAGAGTGCGACAAATATGATGCTTGGCAAAAGTAATTGCATAAAGGGGGCTTAAAGCAGATTATCGGGTCTAGCCCGATAATGACACCTTTTCTGCCGGGAATGGAAGTGCTTTCGTGTTAGCATCCCATTTCTTCTAAAATTCACTAAAATTAATTTTTACGATTATTTTCTTATGCAAAAGAATCTGGAAATCAGTTTAGGGCGCAACGGTGGTAGTGGAGCCCTAAACTGATTTCCGTGTCTGCAATTATCAGTTAAAGAACATGCGGGCCTGTTCCACTTCTGCTTTGAATTTTTCGTCTATGACAGGTGGATGGTCTGTAAAATAAAGGATTTGCTCCAGCTCTTCCTGGGTGTGTACGCCCCAGACTGGAACCACGTTTTCAAATTCGTTAAGGAAGCCAAAGGCAAGTGGAATGTTTGTGATGACACCTCCGTTAAGAGGCTGCATTGCAATAAAGCCCACGTTTTTTTCCGCACACTCTTTTACAAAGTCCGCAACGATGTGGCTTGAAATCATGTTGAATGGAAACTGAATCACTTCGTAGAGGCCGCTTTCCAAAGCCTGCTGGGCAATGTCCAGGTTGTCGGTGGCAATTCCCGTGTGGCGCACAAGGCCTTTTTCCTTGAATTTTTCCAGGGCAGAATAAAGTTCCCCGTTGTTCGTGGGGGAGGGCAGGGTCTTGGGGCTTTCCAAAGAGTAGAGGTCTATGTAGTCGCTTTCCAGGCTTTCAAGGCTTTCGTTAAGGTCTATGACTAACTGCTCCGCAGAGAAGGCCTGGCTTTTTGTGGAAAGAATAACATTCTGCCTAATTCCGTGCAGTGCTGAACCAAGGCGCTTTTCGCATGTTACCTTGCTTCTGGAGATGTCAAAGAAATTTATTCCCGCATCGTATGCCTGGTGAACGATTGCGCATGCCTTTTCTTCTGCCTGCTGGCCAAAAGCTTCCATTTCCTTGCAGTCAAGGCTCATGGCACCAAATGCAGTGCGGCTTACGAGAAGGTTAGTTTTTCCTAATGTAATAAATTCCATAATAACAGTACCTGTTGGCAAAAATAACCGCGGGTGTTTTAGGGGGTGGAGTGAAACGGAACCCCCTAGGAGAAGGGGTAGACCGCAACGGAGTGCGGGCGAGGGGTATTCGCAACAAGCGGTGCGAAGTTTCAAGCGAGGCTTTCCCCCCTGTATTCTACCCCAGTTTTTTTAGCGGACTACCGGCTTGTAGTTTGCGATTGCGTTGTGGATAAAGCCGCGGAGTTCGCTGATTTTTACGCGCTCCTGCTTCATGCTGTCGCGGAAACGCAAAGTGACTGTGCCAAAGTCTGGGTTTGGAGAACCGTCTTCTTTTGTCTCGTGGATTGTTTCGTAGTCAACAGTGATGCAGTAAGGGGTTCCAACTTCGTCCTGGCGGCGGTAGCGCTTTCCGACTGTTCCGCTCTGGTCGTAGTCTGTAACAAAGTCTTCCTTGAGCATGGTGCGGATTTCCTGTGCCTTTTCTGCAAGTCCGTCCTTCTTCATAAGAGGAAGAACTGCAACCGTGATAGGGGCCAGGCGCGGGTGAAGGTGAAGAACCGTGCGGTAGTCTTCCTTTCCGTCCGTGCCAACATTCTGCTCTTCGTAGGCTTCGCAGAGGAAGGCGAGGAAGTTGCGGTTAAGACCGGCGGATGTTTCTATAACGTAAGGAGTGTAGCTCTTGTTGCCGTCTTCCTGGTCAATGTAGTTCATGTCCTTGCCGCTAGTCTTTGTGTGCTGTGAAAGGTCAAAGTCAGTGCGGTTGTGGATGCCTTCAATTTCTTCAAAGCCAATGGGGAAGTTGTACTGGATGTCGTAAGCGTCCTTTGCGTAGTGGGCAAGCTTGTCGTGGTGGTGCCACTGCAGGTTCTTTTCTGCAATGCCGTACTTAAGGTAGAAGGCCCAGCGGTACTTGCGCCATTCTTCAAAGATGCCGTCGTCTGTTCCTGGCTTGCAGAAGTATTCCATTTCCATCTGCTCAAATTC
>DJYC01000100.1 GCA_002448445.1 Treponema sp. UBA6988 | reverse complement strand
AGACGTGAGAATTTTGACCCATGCCACAATTCATGTCAAGGGGGAGGCGCTTAAATTTTCTAACACTTTTTATCATAAAACCCTCTCTTATGTTTCTTTCAATATAATAAAAGAGGTATGCTTTGTCAAGTTTGTTTAGGCAACGTATTTTTATTACCAGGCAAAGATATATAGGCCGGATAATCGCAAGTAAAATATATACTTGACAGTATATCTTTATGTTTATATACTATTTATAAGGATTCCAGATGGGTAAAACTATAATCAGCAGTGACGGACGCTTTGAATGGGACGAAGAGAAAAATGAAATAAACCGCAAAAAACACGGCTTTGGTTTTGAGGAAATAACGGATGTCTTTGACGACCCATATTTTCTTGTTCGCTATGATAAAACTCATTCCTACGATGAAGACCGCTGGAATGGAATTGGTTGCATAAATGGAATGCTGGTTCTTGTTACTACTTTTACAGAACGTAAACGAACAAGGATAATATCGGCGCAAAGGGCTGATAATGATTTGAAGGAGGTCTACTATGATTACATCAAAAAAATTAACGGCTGAGAGAATTGCAGAAATTGAAAAGGTTCCAATAACTTATGATGAAGATTCTCCAAAGTTCACAAAAGAGGACCTACAGGAATTTGTGCCGTACCACAAGGAATACTTTGACATAACTCCAAAGAAAGTGCTTATTTCCCTTAAAATTGATGCAGATATTTTGGCAATTATGAAAGCAAGCGGTAAAGGATATCAAACCCGCATGAATAAATGCTTGCGAGAAGCTGTTCTTGCAGGTAGATTTTAACCTGGTCTTTGTCGGGTTTACAGGCCTAGGTCGCGGTTAAAGATGCGGCAATGGGCAAAAATGAGATCCGTCAAGCAGAGGAAACCTAGCCGGGATTGGAGGGGCGGCGCAGCCGTTGCCTTGGTGGGTGAGCTTGTCGAACCCCCAGGCAATGGAGCGGGTCAGGGTCCCGCGGAACCCCGGAAAGCCCGTAATAAAAGGCCTCCCTGCCGTTTGTTGCTTACGTTTGCTACTTTTGCGCTAACAAATGACGCGCCGTCCGTGGCGCTATTGGTTCACAAAAAAATAGAGGCAGGGCAGTTTAAAAGGACGTGTGCTCCAGAGAAGAAGAAAAATTCAGGGAAGGCAAATGAGTAACTTGTAAGGAATGTTTTTCCATTGTTGACCAAAAGGGCGGTTACATATATTATAGTAGAGAATTTTTATAAGGATTAGGAGAAGAAAATGGCTCTTACGTTGGCTGAAAAAATCATACAGAACCATATTGTGAAAGGCTCGCTGGATTTTACTCCGGGGCAGCCCATTGAGCGCGGCAAGGACATCGCGATTAAGATTGACCAGACGCTTACGCAGGATGCAACAGGCACAATGGCATACCTTCAGTTTGAGACTATCGGAGTGCCCCGTGTAAAGACGGAAGTGAGCGTAAGTTACGTTGACCACAATACGCTTCAGACAGACTTTAAGAATCATGACGACCACCGCTACCTTCAGTCAGTTGCGGCAAAGTACGGTCTTTATTTTTCACGCCCGGGCAACGGTGTTTGCCACCAGGTTCACATTGAGCACTTTGGTAAGCCGGGAAAGACCCTTTTGGGTTCGGACAGCCACACTCCGACTGGCGGCGGCATTGGAATGATTGCAATTGGTGCGGGCGGTATTGACGTTGCAGTTGCAATGGGTGGCGGTGCATTCCACATTGCAATGCCCAAGGTTTTTGGCGTAAAGCTTACAGGCACACTGCGCAAGGGCATTGGCGCAAAGGACATTATTCTTGAAGTTCTCCGCCGTGAGAGCGTAAAGGGCGGCGTTGGTGCCGTCTATGAATATTTTGGCGAAGGTGTTGAAAGCCTTACCGTTCCCCAGAGGGCAACTGTTACAAACATGGGCGCGGAGCTTGGCGCAACTTGTTCCGTATTCCCTTCTGACGCTACTACAAAGAAATTCCTTAAGAGCATGGGCCGCGAAAATGACTGGACGGAGCTTAAGGCAGACGAGGGCGCTGTTTACGACAAGGTTATAGAGATAAACCTTTCCGAGCTTAATGCAATGGCTGCTTGCCCCAATTCACCAGACAACGTGAAGACATTGAAGGAGCTTAGCGGTACAAAGGTTACCCAGGTTGCAATCGGAAGCTGCACAAACTCTTCTTTGGACGACCTTGCATCCGTTGCGGCTATTGTAAAGGGTAAGCACATTGCACCGGGCGTTGAGGCAGGTATTGCACCTGGTAGCCGCACCACCCTCTTGATGGCAGACAAGGCTGGAATTCTTGGCACATTGATTAGGGCTGGATTCCGCATTTTGGAAAGCGCTTGCGGTCCCTGCATTGGCATGGGCTTTGCACCAAACAGCGAGGGTGTTTCGCTGCGCACATTCAACCGCAACTTTAAGGGGCGCTCTGGAACTGCGGACGCAGGCATTTACCTTGTTAGCCCGGAGACAGCAGCGGCGGCGGCTATTACTGGCGTTATGACTGATCCTTCTACCCTTGACTGGGAAGACGCATCTTGGACTGCAAACGGCCGCATTTCGCTTCTTGACGGAAAGGACAGCCGTCTTTCTGCAGAGGAAATCCTTGCAGACGCACAGGACGAGGGTATGCTTATTGCCCCGCTTCCTTTGGAAAAGGCAAAGGATGTAGAGATTGTCCGCGGTCCCAACATTAAGCCCTGCCCACCCTGCAAGGAATGTGCAGACAACCTTAAACTGCCTGTTCTTTTGAAGGCCGCAAGCAACGTTTCTACGGACGACATTATGCCTGCAGGAACAAAGGTTCTTCCTTTTAGAAGCAACATTCCGGAAATCAGCAAGTTCACATACGAGAGATTGGATGCAAACTTCTACAAGAAGGCAGAGGCAATCAACTTTAGCGGTTGTATCGTTGTTGGTGCGGAAAACTTTGGTCAGGGTTCAAGCCGTGAGCATGCGGCACTTGGACCAATGTACCTTGGCGTAAGGGCAATCATCACAAAGAGCTTTGCCCGCATCCACAAGGCAAACCTGATCAACTACGGAATCATCCCGATTACCTTTAAGAATCCAGATGACTACGACAAAATCAGCGAAGGCGACACTGTTGAAATTTCAAACATCTTTAAGAGCCTTAAAGACGGCAGCGACTTTGACGTTACCGTGCACTCAAAGGCCGGGGATGTTAAGATTTGCGGTGTGAATGACCTTGCAGAACGCAGCCGCAACATCCTTCTTGCAGGAGGCCTTGCTTCCTACACAAGGGCTGGTGGCCAGTAAACCGCGTAAAATGTCCAAAATGCTTAATTTTTGCCTAAAAAATTTGCATTTTGGAGCTAACTGTTATATACTTTAAATTAATTGGAGAATTCTCTAAAATTTTTATTTTAGGGAATTTTCTTTATTTTGAGGCTATAACAAATATGACGGTTGGCTATTACCGTCAGAAAGCTGCGACGGGGTTTTGCATGTTTAATATTCACAATATCATGGAAGAGCAAGTTGAAAGCCGGGTTAACCAGCTTTACGACCATGTTAAGGGGCAAAATGCACCTTGGCTGGATTGCGACTGCGAAAACTGCCGGAAGGACACCATCTGCTATGTGCTGAACAGGATTCCTCCGCGCTATATCCTTAGCGGACGCGGCGTAACACACGCATCCACGGTCTTGAACAACAGCCAGCTTCTTGCGGACATAGACCGCCTTGCCTACGAAGGCATGAAGATGGTGAATTCCCTGCAGCGCCCCTACCACAAGTCAGCAGGCGCAAATTCCTCTAAAAGCCAGGAGTCTGCGTCAAACATACCTATGTTCGTATTTCCAACCTTCATAGGGAACGTTTATGACGGTTCAACTTTCGAGCCGCTTGCAAACGCATCCGTAATTCTTAAGGAGGGCAAAATTCCTGCGGAAATGATGGATGCAAGCTGGCCCAACCCCTGCAGCACATACGACGCCACCAAGGGAGGCTATTCTTTTTGGGTGGCACCGGAAGTTGCGGAAGATGCAAAGGTTAACAAGGAATTTTCCTTTACGCTGGAAGTTTCGGCGGAAGGATATGTTTCCGTAACCTATTCCTTCGATGTTCCTTTAACAAGTGAAGTGAACAACCGCAGCGAGTTGAATTCAACAAGCAGTTTAAAAATAAAGGATTTGTTCCTTTTCCGCTCAGACATAAAGAATGAACTGGAATAGGAAGAATCAAAGGAGAAAAAAATGGAACAGTATTCAGTAAACGGTACAAAAGCAGAAACCGGTTATGAATTTTTGGCAAAAACCTACGGCTGGATGTTTCTTGCCCTGGTTGTAAGCGCAGCATGTGCATACCTGGCAGCATTTTACTACCCCCTCATGAAAATCATCTGGGGCTCAAAATTTGTCTTTTACGGACTTATCATTGCAGAATTTGCCCTTGTAATAGGACTTTCCGCAGCAATCAAGACCCTTCCGCTTTCGCTGGCAACCCTCTTTTTCCTGCTCTACGCGGCAATAAACGGTCTTACACTGTCTTCTGTGTTCCTTATCTACCAGACACAGTCTATTTGCCTTGCTTTCTTTTCTACGGCCCTTATGTTCGGTCTTATGAGCGTATACGGAGTTACCACGAAGAAGAATCTTGCAACAGCCGGCCACTATCTTATGATGGCTCTTATTGGTCTTGTTATCGTAACGGTTGTGAACAGGCTTATAACATTCTTTACACACACACCGCTCACATGGCTTGACTGGCTGCTTTCCGTTGCATCCGTAATCATCTTTACAGGATTGACGGCTTACGATGCACAGAAGATTGCAATGATTGGCTCCCACGATGACGGTTCTGATGCCTACAAAAAGATTTCTATCTACGGAGCCTTGCAGCTTTACCTTGACTTTATTAACATCTTCCTTTCTCTTCTTAGGCTCTTTGGAAAGAAGCGCTAGGAAGAAGACAATTCCCTTCGACAGGCTCAGGGAACGGGGTTGGTGCCTCGCAGCGTAGCTTCCAGCGGCCTGTCAAACCACGGTTGGGGAGCCTGTCGAACCACGCAGCGTAGCTTCCAGCGGCTTGCCGAACCAAAAACAAAAAAGCCGGTAACCTTGAATGGAAACCGGCTCTTTTTTTGGCACATTCACATGCCCTGTCTTAAATAATCAAGACTTATTTTGCTTCTGAAGCAGCACCTTCTGCAGCCTTCATACCGTAGCGCTTGTTGAAGCGGTCGATACGTCCTGCTGTGTCAACAAGCTTCTGCTTACCAGTAAAGAAAGGATGGCATGCTGAACAAATTTCAACATGGATGTCTTTTACTGTTGAGCGAGTTTCGATTACGTTGCCGCAAACGCAAGTAATCTTTGTCAACTGGTACTCAGGATGTGTGTCCTTTTTCATAATTCAACTCCTATACTTGCCCGATATTGAAGAAATCCAGGTTAGCCCTACGGAGACTAAGAAAAACAAGAACTCCGTATCATTCCCTCACCGTTAGAAATCAAATCAATACCACAAGCTTGAAATTCAAGTTATATAAGTATATACAAAAGCATTCAAATAGTCAATAGACCTGTTACATTGCTGCAGTTCCGGCGTTCATGCTGGCAAGGAAGGCATCGTTGTCCTTGGTCTTCTTCATCTTGTCCATGATGAGCTCAAGGATGTCTGCGTCTTCCATTGGGTTAAGCACTTTGCGGAGAATCCACATCTTCTGGAGCTCGTTTTCTGTAAGCAAAAGCTCTTCCTTTCTTGTACCGCTCTTCTTGATGTTGATTGCGGGGAAAAGTCTGCGTTCGGCAAGCTTTCTGTCAAGGTCAATTTCGCTGTTGCCGGTACCCTTGAATTCTTCGAAGATAACTTCGTCCATGCGGCTTCCAGTTTCTATAAGCGATGTAGAGATTATTGTAAGTGAACCACCCTCTTCTACGTTGCGGGCCGCACCAAAAAATCTCTTTGGCTTGTGCAGGGCATTTGAGTCAACACCACCGCTCAAAACCTTGCCGGATGTTGGGACGGTCTGGTTGTATGCGCGTGCAAGGCGTGTTATGGAGTCAAGGAAGATTACAACGTCTTTCTTATGCTCTACAAGGCGCTTTGCCTTTTCAAGAACCATTTCCGCAACCTGAACATGGCGGGTGGCCTGTTCATCGAAGGTGGAGGAAATGACTTCCGCCTTTATGCTGCGCTCCATTTCCGTAACTTCCTCTGGGCGTTCGTCTATAAGAAGAACAATGAGGTATACTTCCGGATTATTGGACGTGATTGCGTTTGCAATCTTTTGCATAAGGATTGTCTTACCGGCCTTTGGCGGGGCAACGATAAGAAGGCGCTGGCCCTTTCCGATAGGTGCGAAAAGATCCACGATTCTTGTGCTAAGTTCCGTGCTTACGGTTTCCAGGTGGAATTTTTCGTTAGGATAAAGAGGCGTAAGGTTTTCAAAGGGAATGCGGGTCTGTGCCACGCGAGGTTCGTCAAAGTTTACTGTCTCTATGCGGAGAAGTGCAAAGAAGCGTTCACCTTCTTTTGGGCTGCGGGTCTGGCCGTAGATTGTGTCTCCGGTCTTAAGGTTAAAGAGCCTAATCTGGCTTGGGGAGATGTAGATGTCATCCGGGCCTGGAAGGTATGAGTTCTGGGGGCTGCGCAAGAATCCGTAGCCGTCGGGAAGGATTTCCAGTGCACCGCTTGCAAAGATGATTCCGCCGTGCTCCGTGTGTGCCTTTAGGATGCAGAAAATAAGGTCCTGCTTCTTCATTGGGGCAAGGTCGTCTGCTGTAAGACCGTACTGGGTTGCAAGCTCGCGGAGTTCATGCATGCCCATCTTTGTAAGGTCGTTGATTAAAAGGCGGGGCTTTGACTCGTATTCTTCCGGGTTTTCTATGCGCTGTGCTGCCTCTGCCGCTTCAAGACGGGCCTGGGCGTTACGCTCGTAGTTGCTGTTGCGGTAGTTGTTGTAGCGCCTGTTGTTGTTGTAGCGGTTGTTTCCGTTGTTGTAGCGGTTGTTTCCGTTGTTGTAGCGGCCGTGGTACTGGTAGTCCCTGCCTTCGCTGCGGTTTTCCTGTCCACCAAAAGAAGCCTGGGCTGACTGACCAGATGCGGACTGTCCCGAAGCAGCGGCATCCTCTTCTGAAGGGGCTGCCTGAGAAGCCTGTGCCTGGGGGACTTCCGCCGCTGCACTTTCCTGGAATGAAGATTTCTGAGGAGCAAAAGACTCCTCTGCAGGGGCAACAGATTCCTCAGCGGGAGAATCTGCCGGATTACTTGCCGAAGCGCTTGTCTCGTCTGCAGGAGCTTCTGCGGTCTTTTTTAGAATCCTGCGCCTGCGAGGTTTTACAGCTTGTTCCTGTAAATCAACTCCATTTTCAATAGATGTGCTTTCTGTGTTTTCCGGCTGTTCACCTTCACTTGTAGCCGCAGAACGGCGTTTTGTAAAAGCCATTAGATTTTCTCCATAATGAGTATAAATGAATTTAAATTAAGCGGCTCTGATGCCGTGTTTGTAATTATTGTTAAGGAAATCAAAAGAAGTAAATCTCTTTGTCTTAAAGACTATACGTTTACGGAAGATTCCGAAAACAAAATGCATAATGAAATAAAAACAATACTATCTCTATGCTTAATCCTATTCTATCCATAAAATAGAATTTTTGTCAAGTAAAAACAAATCAAAGGCGGCATTTTTTTCTTGCGAACAAGCTATGCAAGAGGAAGGAATGCAGCAGAGAAAGCACGACAGGCACAGGAGAAACAGCGGGGTTGCCTGCACCCCTGCAAGCGCCACACACAAGAAACGGAAGGCAACAGGAGAGACATTCTGTCTGGAAAGGCAAGTGACGCAAAAAGCAAAAAGAGTCCGCTCAGTTGAATTCTGAATTCTTTAGAACCAGAGCCTTTTTGTATTCATCGGAGGCGATTGAAAAAATGTCCGTATCGGGGATTTCTTCAAGCATGTTGACGGAGCCTTCAAATTCCACGTTGTCTGCAATGCGGAGTTCGGGAGTGGTTATGTCGCCCTTGACCTTGCTGCCCTTGCAGAGCTCCACGCTTTTTGAGGCTTCAATATTTCCGTTTACGCGGCCGGATACGATTATTGCACCGGCAGTCATTTTGTCTACGTTGCAGACGGCGGTTTTTTCTATTTCAAGGTTGCCCGTCGCATTTATGTTTCCGTTGAATTTTCCGGTAATCACGAGGCTGTCGCTGAACGTGAGGTTTCCTTCAAACTCTGTTTCCTGACCAAATATGGTTTCTTTCTTTTTTTCGCTAGCCATAGCCTATTTTACCTCTTTTTTCCGTCTTTTGCAAGCCGTGGGCTTTCTGCTTTCTGCCGTTTGCTTTCTGCCCGGGACTTTAGACTGCCCAGAAAAAAATATAAAAGCGAGAGGGCCAGAATTGCGCATCCTGCAAAAAGGATTGAAAGCGCAAACCAGTCGCCCATGCGCGTGTATAAGCTTTTGGTGGATTCTTGTGATGGAAGTTCCATTTCGGCGGCAAGGAAATTCATTTCAAGGGGAGCCGTGGTTGAAACTACGCGGCCGAAGCGGTCAACAAAGGCAGTGACACCGCTGGCGGTACTTCTTGCGCAGGGGATTCTGTTTTCTGCACAGCGGAAGACGGACATGGCAAGGTGCTGCTTTTGGCAGGGGATGCTAAGGGACCAGGAATCGTTGCTTATGTTCACGAATGCTTCCGCGCCCTCAAGGACAAAGCGGCGGCACAATGAACCGAAAGTGTCTTCGAAGCAGATTGGCACGGAAAACTTTACCGAGCGCACATTGAATACGGTGTATTCGCTTCCTGGCGTCCAGAGGCGGTCATTACCCAGGAGAAGTCTTTTGTAGAGGCCAGGGGCAAGCTTTCTGTAGGGAAAGTATTCCGCAAAGGGAATCAGATGTATCTTTTGGTAAAAGAAGGGCTTGGGCGGAATGACGTTGCCCAGTGACGAATCAAAGACAAGGGCTGCATTGTAGTCATCTGCAGAGAAAGGGCTTTTTTCTACGGTACGCTGGTTTCCGATTACAAAGGCACAGTCCTTTCCCGCAAGGAATTCAAGCAGGCGGTTTATAATCTCCACGCGGTCATAGTCAATGCGCTTTTGGTAGTGGTATTCCACCGGGGGAACTACGGCAGTCTCAGGCCAAACAACAAGGGCTGCATCGGGGTTCTGGGAAAGGGCTTCTTTGCTAAGCTCAATAAGTGCCTTTACGTCCCGCTTGTAGACATCAAGCTCATACTTCTCGGAATCTGCGTTGTTCTGTATGCAAATCACCTTTACTTTTTTTACAGGCGGAGAAGACGGCCATCCGACAAGGGAAAGGGCTACAAGACCATAGGAGAACATAAAAAGCAGGAAGAAAATCGTAAGAGAAAGGCATATCCTGTT
Organism: Treponema sp. UBA6988; assembly: GCA_002448445.1. Classification (GTDB taxonomy): domain Bacteria; phylum Spirochaetota; class Spirochaetia; order Treponematales; family Treponemataceae; genus Treponema_D. The sequence continues at coordinate 65,635 of DJYC01000100.1, read as the reverse complement.
GGCAAGCAGGGCTTTTCTTACGGCTGCACCAGACGCAACAGCCCCACCCTTTCTGAATGAATGGAGAGAGAACAAGATGGCTGCAAAGGAGGCGGACACAAGGGCACATGCAAGAGAAAGAGGCCAGACTCCACCCCAGGATGCATTTTGCAAAAGCGGAAGGTTCTTCCACTGGCTGTAGCCCAGCACCCCATAGCTAAAGCCAAGGAAGCCAAGTGTCTTAACGTATTCATAGGCGCACCAGATGAATGCCTGGGCAAAAAAGGCAAATGCAAAAAAACGCCCCTGACTGAATCTGCAAAAGGCAAGGTCGCAAATCTTTAGGAGTGAAAAAACAAGTGCAAGGATTAGGGCGTAAAACCCCAAGGCAATATAGAGGGTAAACGGGTTATAAGAAGACAGCCAGTAGCATGATGCACCGTAGGAGAGGATGCCATAGACAAAGCCCTTTAGCCATACTGTTTTAAATGATGAAGTGCGGACTGAAAGAAACACGGGAAGCAGGGCAAAAAAACCGAAAAGAAAGAACCCGTTCTGAAAAACAGGGTTGGGATGTGAAAGAAAAAAGAGAACAGCTCCGACTGCTATGGCAAGCCATGAAAAAAGCTGCATAAAACTAATTTGCGGCGGAATTTACCACTGGCAATTCCCAGAGGGACTTCTTAAGCTCCTGGCCGGATCTAAAGGCAGCAACATAGTGTGGAGCAACGGAAAGCTGCTCTCCTGTCTTTGGATTGCGGGCTTTGCTTCTACCCTTGCGCAACCTTGCTTCAAAGGTGCCGAAACCGCGGAGTTCTATTGTATTGCCATTTTTTAATGACTCTTTTAACTGGAAGAGAAGGTTCTCTACAATTTCCTGAACCAATTTTTTTTCTGCTTTCGTATTTAAGTACACTGCCTCAACTAAATCATATTTTGTTATTTTTTTAGAAGACATCAATCTACCCCTGCAAAACAGAATTATTTGGTTTTGGATTAGTGAGAAAGGCGGAAACCCCGCACTGCAACAGCAGCGGTCTCGGAGTCTCCGTATTACAGACGAGCCTTAGTTAGCTACAGTCTTTGCAGCAAAGGTCTTGTTAAGAAGAATTGCCATGCGGCTCTTCTTGCGTGAACATGCATTGGACTTAATAACGCCCTTGCGCTTTGCATTGTCAAGCTCTGACTGCAATGCCCTGAAAGCTTCCTGCGCAAGGTTCTGATCCTTCTGCTGGAGTGCAGCAAGGAACTTCTTTGCGCTTGTGTGGCAGCGTGATTTTACAGCGCGGTTACGCATGCGGCGTACTTCACTCTGTTCATGTCTTTTCTGTGCAGATGTTTTATTCTTAGACAAAGGATTACCCCCAATTAAAATTCAGTTATAAAATCAGAACGCAATTATTTGAAATCTTTTGGTCTGCGCTCTGTACGTTTGCACTTCTGGCACTCAGCGATATTTCTAAGCCTGCCGTTTTCGAACAAGGTCTTCATAATAATTTCGCCGCCGCAATCGGGACACATAAACTTCTGAGTAGCAACTGTGGTACGAGAGTTTTTACTGGCTCCTGCCATGACGTTCCTCCATATACAAAATTCGGTATTTACTGAATATACACGAATTTATAACTTTGTGTCAAGTATGCAAGAGGAAATTCTGGCATACAGACCTATAAAAAACACAAGAAGGTCTCTAAATTTATTCAGACTTGCGCCATTCGTCCAGCTGGGCCTGGATAAGAGCCGGGGCTTCTGCCAAAATGCGCTTTTCGTCTTCCTTAGTCTGGGGGACGTCAAAAACCTTCAGCACTTTTACCCGATAGGCACCTTTCTTTAGGTTTTGCAGCATCATGCCTATATGGGAAAGCTTCCAGCCCCCGTCCAGTGCGCAAACCGCAACCGGAAGCTTTACGGTTTCTTCCAGCCTTCTGAAGCCTGCGGAATAGAAAGTGCCAAGCTTGCCGTCTTTGCTTCTTGTTCCTTCTGGAAAAATAAGGGGGACTATGTCTTTGCTTGCGTTTACTCTGGTACCAAAAGCCTCAAGAGACTTCATGGCCTCGGAAGCGCCTCCGTGCCGGGGAATCATGCAGTGGCCCTGGGTTCTTAGCATCTTGCCCACCATTGGAACTTTGGAAAGGGCATCTTTTGCAACAAAGCGAACTTCCCTTCCATTATAATACCTCTTGGAAAAGAAAAGCAGGTAAACAACTATGTCTATAAGGCTCTGGTGGTTTGAAACCACAAGGAATTTATCCGGAAGGCCTTCCAGGCTTTTTGTGTCCGCAACAAAGTCGTAGCCGCAGTAGGTCTTTAGGATGGCAAAAAAAAGCCTGTCCGTGCGGTGGGTTATGTAGTTTGACCAGAAGAGAGCCCACTTTTTGCTAAAGGGATAGGTTATGGTTATCATTAGTGTGGGAAAAAGCAGCGCGCAGCTTGCAATCAAAAAAGTGAATAAACTTATCATGGCTATATTATACAAAAAGGCGCGCTAAAAGTCCATAAAGGCAATGGCATAAAGCCTCCCCATTCAAAAAAGGACCATCCCCTACAGGTACTTGTTTTCCCTGCCCTCTCCGTCCGACGCATTTCCGCGGTTCATAAGGAAGCCAAGGGCAGATCCCACTCCTCCCCCGAGCAAGTGCGCAAGATTTGACACATTGTCCTTTACAAAAAAAGCCTGGTAAAGCTGCTGGCCAATGTATACAAGGGCCACAAGAATGAATGTCACCGGAATCTTTCCCTCTTCCCTGCAGGTAAAAGACGAAAGCAGTATAAAGGCAAAAAGGACGCCGCTTGCACCCAAAAGCCTTACTCCCGGAAAAAAGAGAAAGTTGGCAAGCCCGGTAACAAGGGCAGTTGCAAGTATCACAAAAAGGATTTTCGCAGAGCCATACTTTTCTTCAAGCAGAGGCCCAATGACCAGAATCATCGTGATGTTTCCGAACAGGTGGTTCCAGCCTGAATGGCCAAGTACGTGGGTAAACATGCGCAGGTAAGTAAACGGGTCTGCAAGCGACGACCTGTAGACGCTAAAAAACTGCGCGCTTGCCCAGCCCACCGTAACAAAGTCGAGCACAAGGACTGCAAAACACAAAAGCGTAAAAGTTATGATTACCGGCGAATTAAGGGACACTCCGATTTTTTTTCCACTGCTCATAAGAGAAACTCCTTTCTATATTATAACTATTACCAACAAAAATATCCTATCATAAAAATAACTGATTGGAAAGGATTGAAGTTTCGGGGGATGGATTTTTGCCTCGTACTTGCCAACCAGTAAAGAGCCATGGAGGGCGGCTTTGCAACATGCAGAAGTGCGAAGCGCTTCTGCAATCCCCGGAAAATCCATGGATGGATTTTCCGGGGCGTAACATACGCGGGATTGGAAGGGCCGCCGCAGGCGGTTGCCGCAAGGCAATGGAGGCGAAAGCCGAAACCCTGGAAAGCCCGTGACGCAGAGGCATGTTCAGCCGAATTAGCCAAGAAGCAAAATGGTAGAGCCGAAAAAAGTTCGTCCATATTCATAAAAGAAGAAAAAACAAAAGCCCCTCTTTTGCTACCCCCCATGGTTCGACAGGCTCACCAACCACAAATTTTTACCTACAGTTGCCATAAGTGCACAATTCCGTTATACTAATAAGACTAAATGCCGATAATTCCGTCTTGTGCGGAAATCAATATATATTAAGGAAGAGTTTTGCGCTTTTTAAATGGCATTACTGCTTCCACAGGAACACAGATGAATTTCACAGAATTTTCGCTGCATGAAAAGCTGCAGCAGGGAATCGCCGGGGCAGGTTACGTTGAATGCACTCCGGTTCAGGAGCAGGTGCTCAAGAATTCCCTTGAAGGCCGCGACTTGTATGTTCAGTCGCAGACTGGTACTGGTAAGACAGCCGCTTACCTTGTTTCTATAATACAGCAAATGCTAAGCCGGCAGGACGTTGCGGGAAAGAAAGCGCTTGTGATGGTTCCCACAAGGGAGCTTGCGGTTCAGGTTCAGGAAGAAGCAGAAAAGCTTTGTTCAGCAACAGAATTGGTGTGCTCAAGCTTTTACGGCGGTGTTGGCTACGACAAGCAGGTTGCAGCCCTAAAAAAAGGCGTGGACATAATGATTGGCACCCCGGGCCGCGTAATTGACCTTCACGAGGGCGGCCAGATGGACCTTAGCAGCGTGGCATTCCTTTGCATAGACGAGGCAGACCGCATGTTTGACATGGGCTTCTACCCCGACCTTCGCACGCTAATCAAAGTTCTTCCCGCAGCAGAAAAAAGGCAGACAATGCTCTTTAGCGCAACGCTCAACAGCTACGTAAAGAACCTTGCCTGGGAATACACAAGGAACCCCGCAGAAATTACGATTGCAGCAGACAACATTACGGTTGACGAAATTGACCAGGAGCTGCTCCACGTTTCTAGCGAAAGCAAGATGAAGCTTCTTACAGGCATCATCTCTTCTGAAAAGCCGGAAAGCCTCATCATCTTCTGCAACACAAAGCGCACCTGTGAAGTGGTTGCAAAAAGGCTTAAGATTAACGGCATACAGGCAGACTACATCATCGGTGACCTTCCGCAAAAGGCACGCCTTCGCATCATGGACGACTTTAAGGCCGGCAAGATAAAGTGCCTGGTTGCAACGGACGTAGCAGCACGCGGAATAGACGTTAACGATCTTGCAATGGTCATCAACTACGACCTTCCCAACGAAGCGGAAAACTACGTGCACAGAATTGGCCGTACCGCAAGAGCCGGAAAGTCAGGAAAGGCATACACCTTCTGCTCGGAACAGGACGTTTATTCCCTGCCACCAATCGAGCGCTACATAGAAAAGCAGATTCCAGCCCGCGTTGCAGAAGAATCCATGCTTGGCGAAGACAAGTCAGAGGGCATGTACATACGCACGGAAAACTACCACGAAGACTACAACGACAAGAGCGAATTTGGCAGAAGAAGACAGGCTGAATACGAGCGCAGTGGCCGCGGAAGAAGGGGCAGGCACGCTGAAGGTTCAGGCAGAGCAAGGGGTGAGCGAGGAAAGGGTCGCTACTCCAAGGGCAACAAGGAAGCCTCACGCGAATACAAGAGGGACCGCCGCGTATTCAATGCGGAAGAAGAAGCAATGCTTGCAACAATGTCCATGGACGAGCGCATGAAACTCTACAAGGAAAAGTTTGCATCCACATCAAAAACAGCCGCAGCTTCCACCAAGCAGGATGGAGGCAAACAGGCAGCTGGAAAGCAGGCAGGCGCAAAGGGCAAGAAAGCTTCCGGCAAGGGAAAGAAGTCCTACAAGGATTCTTCACGCAAGCAGTACTCTGCAAAGAATGAATATTCCGGCAAAAACAGGCCGCAGGGCAAACCGTCTTCTGCAAAAGAAGCATCCGGCAAAAAGCGCGGCATCTTTGGCAGGATAAAATCACTGTTCAGCAAAAAATAAGAGGTTCTACAATTGATTACAGTTTCTGACGTTACATTAAAATTCAGCGAAAAGCCGCTGTTCAAAGACGTAAATTTAAAGTTCGTAAAGGGCAACTGCTACGGCATCATCGGAGCAAACGGTGCGGGAAAGTCAACCTTCCTAAAGGTGCTTTCTGGAGAACTGGAGCATGACTCAGGCGAAATTTCAATCACTACCGGTGAACGCATGGCAAAGCTTACCCAGGACCACTTTGCATTTGACCAATACTCGGTAAAAGAAACCGTAATGATGGGCTACCCAAAGCTCTATCAGCTTGGCAAAGACAAGGATGCCATCTACGAAAAGCCAGACTTTTCCGAAGAAGACGGAATCAAAGCCGCAGAAATGGAAGCGGAATTTGGCGAGCTTGGCGGCTACGAAGCAGAAAACCAGATTGAACAGATGCTCTCTGGCCTTGGTCTGGAAGAAGAATTCCACGACAAGATGATGAGCGACTTGGACGAAGGACAGAAGGTCCGCGTGCTTTTGGCACAAACACTCTTCGGCAACCCGGACATCCTGCTTTTGGACGAACCTACAAACGGTCTTGACCTCGAAAGCATCTCTTGGCTGGAAAACTTCCTTATAGAATTCCCCAACATAGTAATAGTCGTAAGCCACGACCGCCACTTCCTTAACGCAGTCTGCACCTACATCTGCGACATCGACTACGGCAAAATCACCCAGTTCACCGGAAACTACGACTTCTGGTACCAGATGAGCCAAATCATGCAGAAGCAGGCAAAGGACGAAAAGAAAAAGCGCGAAGACAAAATGGCGGAACTCAAAAGCTTTATCCAGCGCTTTGCAAGCAACGTTTCAAAGGCAGGCCAGGCATCCAGCCGCAAAAAGGTCTTGGAAAAGCTGGAACTGGAAGAGCTTCCGGTTACAAGCCGCAAGTTCCCCTACGTCCACTTCCAGAGCGACCGCGAAATTGGAAACTTCGTGCTAACCGCAGAACACCTTTCGTCAAAAGACAGCGATGGTGCCGTTCTTCTAAACGACTTCTCCATCACCATCCACCCCGGCGAAAAAGTTGCATTCGTTGGAATGGAGCACAACTCAATCACATCATTCTTTGACATAATCTCCGGCACGCAAAAGTGCGAGGGCGCAAGCATCAACTGGGGACAGACCACAAGCCAGTCTTACATGGGACGCGACAACAACGCCTACTTCAACAACGACATGAACATAACCGAATGGCTAAAGCAGTACTCAAAGGAACAGGACGACGCCTATGTCCGTGGCTTCTTGGGAAGAATGCTCTTTAGCGGAGACGAAAGCCTTAAAAAAGTAAAAGTCCTTTCCGGTGGCGAAAAGGTCCGCTGCATGCTTTCAAAGATGATGCTTTCCGGTGCAAACGTCCTAATCCTGGACGACCCGACAAACCACCTGGACCTTGAATCAATCGAAAGCCTTAACGAAGGTCTCGTGCGCTTCCCCGGAGTTGTAATCTTCTCCAGCCACGACCACGAATTCATCAGCACAATCGCAAACCGCATAATCGAAATCACCCCCAAGGGCGTAATTGACCGCATGATGAATTTTGACGACTACCTCAAGGATGAGCAGGTAAAGCAGATGCGCAAGGACTTCTACGCAGGCAGCAAGAAAAAAATAAGAATCTAATTTTACGTTTCTTTTATTTTTTTGCGGCGCTTGCTTGGTTCAACATCCGCTTGGAAAAAGAAGTGTCTACTCCTTGTGGGTGGCACTTCCGGGGTTCCGCGGGCCCCTACCCGCTCCATTGCCTGGCGGCAACGGCTCCGCCGCCCCTCCACCGCCTGCCGTGCTTGGTTCTGCAAAAATATCCAGACAGCCAATGCACCTGCACAAAGACACCGTCACCCTGAACTGCTACGCCACATTCGCACGCACTTGCTACGAATGTGGATTCAGGGTCTGTCTTATATACAGCACAGCATAACGCATTGCAACTTTTTTTGTAAAAAAACACGGCACCCCACTTGACACAAAATATGCTTTTGTGCTAAGATTACAACATCACGGTGGCGTAGTCCAGTCGGTAGAACAACGGACTCATATTCCGTATGTCACAGGTTCGATCCCTGTCGCCACTATGAAACACAGGCCTTGCATTGCGCAAGGTCTTTTTTGTTTTACAAGGTCAATATCGAGCATAAAAGCGACCTGTCATTACCAGGTCAGCCCGATAATGACACATTTTACAAGCATCAAAAACGGAGAAGAAAATGAAAAAGTTATTGCTTACCCTAGCCCTTTCCCTTGCGGCATCCCTTTGCTTTGCCCAGGGCAAAAACTACGTAAACGAAAGGTACGAAAAACTTGACAAAGAAGAAGAGTTCGAATCCATCATAAAAGAAATAGAAGAGAACAGCCAAGCCCCCTACTCTGCCAGCGACTACTTTTACCTTGGACTGGCAAATTTCAGGATGGAAAAAGACGACGCGGCACAAAAATATTTTAAGCTTGCAATCCAAGAAGACCCAGATTTTGCGCGCCCCTATTACTATCTTGCGGGAAGCTTTCTCTACACAGAAAAATACGAGGATGCAATCCTAAACTACGAAAAATGCATAGAATTGGACAAAACTTTTCCAGGCCCATACCAAATGCTTGGCATGATATACGAAACACAGAACGACTACCAAAAGGCATTGGAAAATTACTCCAAGTCCTATGAGCTGAAAAAAACACCCGAATCCACTTACCAAATGGCATACATCCTCTACAAATTGGGTGACTACAAAAAAGCCCTGCCCTATATAGAATCATATTTGGAATACGACAATGATTCATTTTCCATGACCAACCTAATGATTCTGGCTCTTTATTCAACCGGAGAATACGAAAAGGCCGCAAAATACGAAAAACAAATCCGCAAAATCTGGGAAAACACAAGCGACGAAAGCATAAAAAAGAAGCCATTTTTTATCATATATTCATTTACCCACAATGACTATGAAATTGATGTCTACGAAAAATTTGACCAGAGCGGCAACTTCTACTACCCATTAACATGCAATGTTTGCTCCAATGGAAAAGTCATAAAGACAGTCAACCTGGAATACGATGCCGTCACAGAAAAATTCGGCACTCCCTATTTATTGGGAATGGATGAAATAGAAAGCAAAACCCACTACACAATGAATATTGGCTTTGATGAATTCCCGGACTTCCCTGTTTTTATCAAGTACGTAAAGCTTGTCCTGGACGGCAAGGTGAATGTAGGCGCATCAAGCACAAAAGTAAAGTAAAGCAAGATTTAAGCACTCGTTGCAGGCGCAAAAGTTGCGTGAGAATATAGCGGGGTGGAGCGCAACTTTTGGCCACCATTAGTTTACATAAACATTTATTGTATGGTCGTTTTGATTTTGATAATTTGACTGCTCTATTATTTTGGGTAAAGAACCGCTATGTATTTCAGAAGAATTTTTTGTAACCGTTATATTAAATGTATAAGCAAAACCCGGTTCCAGAAATGTTTCTTTTTTATTATGCCAATAATTATTAGGAATACCGTCTAATTGAGTAGGCCCCATAAATCCGGATACTTTACCATCATAACCAGTTGCATCTTCCGTGTAGGTGAAATTAACACCGTTTCCTGTGACAGTACAAGAAAAATCAAAAAATCCTGCTGTAAAAAAATTAGTGCCTGAAGGATAAATATAAACCACAGGATATGAACCAGAGTTTTCAAAATCTCTCATCGTGACTGCTGCGAGCGTTTCTTGCTTCGGCCTCACTTCCACTGTCGTAATTCCGTAATAACTTACAATGTCATCACTACCGTTAGCATAATATGCAAAAACAGAGATTTTGTATGTATCGGGATTAAGGTTGTCTATAGTAACTGTTGAACCAGGTGTAGCGCCGGTGATCTTTTGATTCATTTCATTGTCGGAATTTCTGACTCTGATTTCATAAGCTTCAATTTGACTATCATCAGGGATGCTTCCGCTGGTTGAAATAGAGCGCGCAGAAGACAAGCCTGGAAGCTGAAGTGTAACGCTTCCGTTTTCGTCATTAAAAGATGAACAAGAAATAAAAATAAAACCTAACATTAATATTACAAGTACAGCTATTCTTTTCATTATTCTTCCCCTCTCCTATAGGCTGAAAACTGTCTAAAAATAATTTAAACCGTAAAAAAGTTTTTGTCAACGACCAAGACGGGCACATCCGTAAACTTGCAACAAATTATCTAAAAGAAATCATTTAGGCATAAAAAAACGCCATGCCGAACCAATAAAGATTCAACATGGCGCATTAGCATGAAAGACAAATTGCAGGCTATGCTGCTCCACCTGTTCATATTGAAATTTTAGTACACGCTAAGAATCTTTTGCAGGGTATCCTTTCCGATAATCCTCATAAAGTTTGCCAAGCGCGGGCCCTGATCCTTTCCAATAAGGGCATGGTACATTGCTGTAAAGAGTGCCTTTGACTCAAGGCCAAGCGATGTTGCAAGGTCGTACATTTCCTGCTGGCAGTCCTTGTCCGTAGCGTAAGTGCCAACCTTGGGAACAATCTGGTCGCGGACCTTCTTTACGGCATCAAGCATTGTGCCTGTAATGTCTTCTGCCTTGCTTCCGTCCGTGCGGAGTGCAAACTTAAAGTCTTCCGGTGCACACTCTGTTACCCAGTACCAGGCACATTCACAGCGGCGGCGGAGGCATGCTTCCTGTTCGCTCTTTACGTCTCCCAAAGATTTTATTACAGCATCAATGTTTCCAGAATAAGTCTGCAGCAAAGTTGTAAGCTGCCTAAATGGAACCTGGTAAGGCATTACGCTGGGCATTCCGTCAATCTGTGAAAGCTCGTACACCCTCTTTTCCTGCAGCAAAAGGTTGTCGCTCTTTGCCTTGTCAATTCCCCATGCAATTCGTTCAGTGCGGTCGTATGCTTCGTACATTGTAATAACGTCAAGGTCAAAGCTGATTGAAAATTCATGGTCAACCTTGTTAACGGCAAAAATGTAGCGCAAAACTTCCGGCTGGTAAACGGTAAGGGCATCCACAAGAGAAATTACCTTTCCCTTGGAAGAAGACATCTTTCCGGGAACGCCCTTAAGCTTTACAAAGTCATACTTCATGGTAACCGGTGCATCCCAGCCGTAGACCTTTTTGCTTACAAGCTTTGCTGTGTCGTAAGATCCGCCTGGAGAGATGTGGTCCTTTCCGCCCGGCTCAAAGACAACCTTTTCTTCGTTCCATCTCATTGGCCAGTCAACGCGCCAGCCAAGCTTTATGTTGCCGCAAGATCGGAGGTCAACTGTCTCTTCGTTACCGCAAGCCTTGCACTTGTATGTTACGCCGTACTCACCGTCGTAGCTTACAATTTCCGTCTCGTCCTTGTTGCACTTTGAACAGAAGGCGGCAATTGGCCAGTAAACGTCGCTGTCCTTCATCTTGTGCTCGTCGTCGCGGTAGCAGTTAAGGCACCACTTGATAAGGTCCTTGTTCTGCAATGCCTTTTTCATGCCTTCTGCATAGCGGCTGCTTCTGTAGCGGGCTGCCTGGTACAAGAATTCAGGATGGATTCCAACGCGGGGAAGCTCGTTCTCTATGTCCTTCTCGTGGTGGCGGGCATAGTTTTCGTCGCGGTCAAAAGTGTCCGGCACAAGGGTAATCGGATAGCGCAGGTATTTTTCTAGCACTTCAGGCTTTGGCATGTTGCCAGGAACCTTGCGGAATACGTCGTAGTCGTCCCATGAATAAATAAAGCGCACGTTCTTGCCCCTGTCGCGGAGGGCGCGCACAATCAAGTCAACAGTGATAATCTCGCGGAAGTTTCCAATGTGTACGGTTCCGCTGGGAGTAATTCCGCTTGCACACGTATACAGAGGCAAGTCTCCCCTTTCCTTTATAATTTTTGCTGCCTGCTGGTCTGCCCAGTGGCAAAGTTCCTTTGGATTCCTTTCGTTTTCGCTCATAATAGAAGGAATTATAATTCAAAGCAAGATTTTTTGCAAGCAAGCAGTAAAAACAGATGATTTTTTGGAAAAAATATGCTACACTTCACAAAAGGAGGTATAGTCATGATGGTGCAAGGATATTTCGACGGAACGGCAGTACGAACACTAGAACCCGTAAATTTAAAGATAAACCAAACTGTTTATATTTCCATCCCGAACCCTAACTTTTCGGAAACCGAAAAACAGGAAATAAAAGCTAAACTTGCAGCCTTGGATGATGTATGCGGCATGCTCTCCGAAGATGACGCAGAAGCAGTAGACGAATCTATTGCCAGAGGAATACATTTTAAGAGAACCGAAATATGACATATTTTCTTGACACAAACATCATAAGCTATCTGCTAAAAGGTGATGAGAGACTTAAAGCTATAATAGCTGACAAATTGTTGCAAGGCGACAAAGTTATGATTCCTCGTGTAGCTTATTATGAAATAGAGAGGGGCTTGCTTGCAAAAGGAGCCGTATCTAAAATACACCGCTTTAAGACCTGGGCTTCATTACTGGGAACCGTAAGCTTGTCAGACGAAACACTAGAAATTGCATCACAAATATATTCGGATTTATCAAGAAAAGGCTTGATTATAGAAGATGATGACATTTTTATTAGTGCCACAGCTTTAAAACATAATGCAGTCATTGTAACAAATAATGAAAATCATCTTAGCCGTATTGAAAATCTAAAAATAGAGAATTGGACAAAAGGATAAAAATATGAAAAATAAGATTGCCCGCATTGCCATTATACTTAACCTGACAGTGATGGCTGTACTTTTACTTCTTTGTTTTGTTGGAAAGGCTGTTGGTTTTGAAAGCGAAGTTTTTACTTATATTGCCTTTGCACTGATTCTTCTGGGGATTGTGATTCCGCCGGTTGTTATTGCAATTTTGTACCTGCTTGGAAGTGAGGCGGCGAACGATTATGTATTTCTTTCGGTGGCGGCTGCATTTGTCTTTAACCTGATTATTGCCATACCCAACAATTTTAGTGGCTGGCACATTTTTGCAGTACCAATTGCTTATGCAGTTTTTTATGCCCCCTTCGTCATCATCAGGAACAGGAAAAAAATTACGGCAAAAATGGTTCGCTGGGCACTTATTTGCGTTTCGGTTATAGCACTTGTTTTTCTTGCCAACAAGGTGGAAAACGTAATCAGGGATTCGTCTGTATACAAGTATGATGAACAGGGGAATTTGCTCGGAAGCAAATACGACAGTTACGATTCATCTGTAAAAGTCCACAAGAAAAAGTTCAAAGACGGAACAAGTAAGAAATACGACGACAAAGGAAATATTGTTTCGGAATCAGACACGGACGGAAAGTGCACAAAATATGAATACGATGAAAAAGGAAAGCTTGTTAAAGAAACGGATTCAGACGGAAAAGTAAAAATGTATGAATACTATGAAAACGGAATGATAAAAAAAACATGGTCAGATGAATTTAGCGAAGAATATGAATACTTTAAAGACCAGCCGGAAAAAATACGGCGTATAAAAAATAATGTGTTCGCCGGTGAATATGCATTCCTTGGCAAATGGGAAGAAAAATTTGACAAAAATGGCAACCTCATTTTAGAAAAAGACGGCAAGCGCTGCAGCAGGTATTTTTATTTTTTTACCCACTGGAAGAACGGCAATGTAAAGACAAAAAGGGTTTTTACAGTTCACTTCTAAAACTTAATTCTGAATTTTTGCAAGGCTTATAAAAAGCGATGGCCGCTATTTTACCGGGTAGTTGTCAAATCCTGCGTCCTTGAGCTTTTGGGATATGTTCCCAGCCTTGTTCTCGTCCACAACGACAACGTAATAGGTTTTGCCGGAAGAACGGGTTTCCGTAAAGCAATATGCATCAAATCCCTTTGCCTTTAGACGGTCAATCAAATCCTGTGCATTTTTCTTTACACCAAAAAAACCAACCTGGTAGCGAACCCTTGCACCAAGGACTTCGGCTCCTGCTGGCGGCAAGTTTTTTCCGCTGCCAGAAGTTTTGCCTTCTGCTTGCGGAGAATTTTCAGCGGACGATTTTTCATCAGTTTTAGAATTACTTTTACCGGCTGCCTTTGAATCAGCCTTTGCCGGAGCAGCCGCATTTTCTGCGGGAGAATCCGTATACTCGGTTTCCGCAAAGCCTGACTTGGGGTAGACGGAGCGGGGAACAAAATACCAGAAGGGTACGTTTGCAATCTGGGCGCTTCCCTTGATAAGTGCATACTCGGCGGAATCGGGGTAATTCTTGCGCAGCGCTTCCGAATATATTTTTTTGTCGGTAAGGAACCAAAGCGTAAAAAGGACTGCAGGACGAACGCTTTCCATGGACTCCATGGAGGCATAGGCTGCAAGGATTTCTATTGAATCGGAGGCCTCGGCATAGCTCTGGGCGCGGCAAAGGGCACTCCATACCGAATACAGGTTCACGAATGCAAGCACCTTCTTGTCTCTGGACGAGCGGACGGCACTGTTAAGATAGGAGTCTGCGTTTTCCCAGTCGCCGGAATTGAGGCAACAGCGGACAGCATCAAGCACCAGCTGCTCCGAAGAGACCTTTTCCACACCGGCAGCATCACCTGCCGCAATGGCGGCTGCTTTTGCATAGGAACGGGAAGCCTCGCTGTAAATGCCAAGCTGCTCCTGTAGCGTTCCAAGAAAATGCAGGGAAGACCTTTTGTCCGCAGGGGACGCGCACTCTTCCAGATGCTCCTGTATAAAAGAAATTCCCTCCTGCACCGAATCTTGCTTCAGCGCCTTTTCCCTGAGCTGGGCTGCGGTAAAGGAAGAAGCCTTTCCGGCAGCAAAAGAAAGGGATGACAGCAATATGGAGAATGCGGCAAAGGCAATTTTTCTTGCAAAGGGAACTTTCATCAATTCTCCTTGAATCTAGTTGGCAGAAGACCCCAATGCAGGGTCAGCTGACAAAGTGCCAGAGTTTCCTCCTTCAGAGGAAAGGGGGAAATGGGATGCCTCGGAAGAAGACTTTGCCTCTTTTGCAGCCTCCTTGGCGGCAGCCTTTTCACGGATGCGCTCTTCCTTTTCACGGTTCTTTTCAGCCTTTGCCAGAGCCTTTTTAACGGCCTCCTTCTTGGACTTGCCAAATGTGAATGGCAGCGTAAGCAGTACGCCGCAGACAAAGGATGCAATGACGGTCACAAATACCGGCACGTCCTTGAAAGTGTGAAAAATCCAAAGGTCGCACTTGTTGCCCAAGTTGAACCCGGTGAAAGTGGCTACCAAAACCATAAGTGCAATAGAAAATATCAATTTGACGGGCATAAAAAAAAACCTCTCTTTTCTACTATTATATCCCTAGTAGAACAAAATGTCCATTAGTGTTAAAAAAAACAAAAAGCTAGAGAAAGAGCACTCCAAAAACCGCACCTGCGGCCACTACAAAAACCGGGTGGATTTTTTTTACGAAAAAGAGCACGGTTACGGCAAGCAGGTAGAAGACGGTCTGCTTTATCTGCACAAGGTCTGCCACGGAGCCGCTGGCCCTAAAAGCCTGCACGTTGAGCACGGTGATAATGAATACGTTTGCAAGTGCAACGAGAACCATTCCGCCGGTAGCAGGGCGCAGGGCAAAAAAGGCCGACTGGACAAGGGGCTTTTTCTGAAAGTCCGCAAAGAATTTTGCAATCAGCATTATTATTATTAGAGAAGGAAGCACCTCCCCAAAGGTTGTGATCACTCCGCCGACAGGTCCATATACCTCGCAGCCGCAGTAAGTTGCAAGGTTTATGCCTATTGGCCCCGGTGTGCTCTCGCTAACGGCAATCATCTGGTAAAATTTTTCCTGACTAATCACTCCGTATTTTTCCACAAGGACCTGCTGCATAAAGGTTGCCGCAACAAGACCTCCGCCTATGGCAAAAAGTCCCACATAAAAGAATATGCAAAAAAGATGGAACAAACCAATGATTCCTGTAAACATCACTCCTTACCCTCCCCGCCTTTAGCACGGAAGGCAAAATGAAGGACAAGCCCCACCACTATGGCAGAAAGCACAACCGCAACAGAGGAAACCTTAAGGAAAAAGACAGCGCAAAAGGAAGCGGAGTAGAAGACTACTCCCCAAGCATTTTTTACGGTCTTCTTTGCAAAGTTAAAAACTGCATAGGTAAGAAGGGCCGTAACAGCCACGTTAACTCCCGCAAGGGCCTTCTGAACCCATTCTATCTGCTCAAAGCTCGAAATAAAAAGGGCAATCAGGCTTATTATGATTACGGACGGAGAAACAACCCCGAGCGTAGCGGAAATGCCACCGGGAAGGCCGGCCTTCTTTGAGCCTACAAAGGTTGAAACGTTCACCGCAATTACGCCGGGCGTAACCTGGGAAACGGCATAGTAGTCAAGCAGGTCATCACTGGTAACCCATTTTTTCTTTTGGGAAAGCTCCCTCTCCAGAACTGGAAGCATTGCATAGCCGCCGCCGAATGTCACGGCACCAATCTTAAAAAAGGTAAAGTACAAGTCAAGCAAAGTCTTAATCATACCGTATGATAGCGCGTAAAGGAATATTATTCAATTATGGGTGGGCGATTACAGGTCTTATAGGAGAACCTACGCCGCCATGGAGGGGCCCGCCAGAGGCGGGTTGCGGAACTCGCCGCGTAGTTTCGAGCGGCGAAGTGGAGCAATGGAGGGGGTTGGGGTCCCCCGGAACCCCGGAACGGCGGTAACAAGAGGCAAGTTCACGACCGGCAAATTTGCGAACCGTAAAAAAAGGCAAGTACCGTCCATAAGGAAAAAAATCTTAAAAAAAATTTAATTTTTTTTTACAAATTCGGCCTTTAGGTGTTGACAAGAACATCGTAAATCTGTATAAAATATTTCTTTTTTTTTATAAAAAATGTTACTTGACTAAAACAGGCATTTTTGTATAATTAAAAGCTATGGGTATTCAGTCTGAATCGGCTCTGGCGCAGGCATACGAACTTATAGAAAACGGAAATCCTGCACAGGCAAAAGTTTTACTAGAAGACGCTCTAACTGCCGACTTGGACAACGACAACCTTGTTTTTGCCATTCACTGCTGCTCATTTTGGGCGGATACCTTTGCATCGCTGGCATCCTTTCCTCCCTACGAAAGCGGGGAACTTTTGGTAAACCAGTGGAAGAAATTCACTGCCCTTGCCAGCAGGGAAGAACAGACCCTTGAAAAAAAGGAAATGGAAAAGTCCTCCCTTAAGAACACGGTCTATGCTTTTAAGAGGGGAATATACACATGCGCCCTTTCCAAGTTCAGCGCGATAACGGAAGAAAAGGACCCGGTATTTTTTTCGGAGGTACTGAGGAAGGCTGGTCTTTGCCACAAGAGGCTGGGCTCCTACGAGCTTGCGCTCAGCTGCCTTAACAAGGCAAACGCAATTCACCCGTCACAGCCTGCCGTACTTGCGGAACTTGCCGACTGCTACGATCTTTGCGGCGAGACAAAGTTTGCAAAGCTGATGTTCCGCGAGGCTTTCTTTTTGGATGCGCAGAAAATAGAGCTTTCAAACCTGGACTCACCGCTCATCAACTCGCTTGCGGAAAAGGTCGGGGAAGAGGGATACTCCGGGGCTGAGCTTCTGGAATGGATTCCCGTCTACGGCACTCTGCTTGAGGTCTTTAACATAAAGAGACCCCTCAGGGCACAGGAAGTCGGAAGGCTAAAACAGGACATCTACGCCAGGGAGAATGAGCTTAAGAACCCCGCCAACAACGAGGCTCTAATCAAGCCCAGGCTCATCAGCATGTACCTGCGCCTGATTGACTATTACATCATTGCTAAGGAAAGCGTAAAGAGAATCAAGGAAATTACGCTAAAGATAAAGCTCCTTGATTCAAAGTTATATAAGAAATTTGTTGAGTAGACATTTGCAGACTGCGGTGCTGAATTCAACTTAATTTATATTTTAGGAGAAACTTATGTCTGAAGAGCTTGAAAATTCCGTAAGGGAAACGCTTAAGAGCACAACCTGGACACGCGCTGGAATCCGTGACTTTACAAAGAGCAACCTTGTAGAGTTGTCTCAGCTTCTTGAAAAGGTTTTTGAAGAAAACTGCAGCAAGCAGATTAAGGACATCTGCGACGAGCAGCTTTCAAAGACAAACGACAGCATCGTTGCGCTCTACCTTTCCGGCATGATTGACCTGCGCGAACGCTCTCTGGACAACTCCAAGCTTGTAAGCCTCGTGGACATACTTGAAAAGAACCACAAGGAAGCACTTATCGAATACCTGTGCAACTCCATACTTGAAGAAGACCCGCAGAATAAATTTGCAATCCGCAAGCTGGCAGAATTCTATAAGGAAGCGAACAACGACAAGGTATGGGAGCTTTACGAGCAGATTGTAAAGATTGACCTTGAAGAGGCTGAAATTGCAAAGACACTTGCAGAACGCTACGAAGGCCAGAACAACCAGGAGCTTGCAATCAGCTACTACAAGAAAGCTCTCCTCCGCTTTGTTGGCAACCACAACATCAGTAGCATTAAGGAAATCTGGACAAAGCTTGTGTCCCTGATTCCTGAAGAAATCGACTTCTTCCTCCTTATCCAGCGCAAGATTGCAAAGTCAATAAGCGAAACAAAGTCCGCAGCCCTCATGCAGGAACTTTACCAGTACTACAAGGACACTGCAAAGTGGGACACAGCAATCTCCATCCTTAAGCTCATCCTTGCAATAGACAACAAGGACAGCTGGGCACGCAAGGAAATAATCGAATGCTTCCGCGGCAAGTATTCCGACCACAGCCACCTGGAAGACTACATCCGCACCTCAAACCTGGATACTTCGTTCCGCAACGTATTCGAGGCAATCAGCGACTTTGAGAAGCACATTTCCTTTGACGCAAAGAACTACGTATTCCACCGCACATGGGGAGTTGGCATCATAACAAAAGTACAGGGCGACCAGCTTACAATCAACTTTGGAAAAAAGAGCGGCATCCACCCCATGTCCCTCAAGATGGCAGTAAGCGCACTGCAGCCGCTTGCAAAGGACCACATCTGGGTTCTTAAGGCTACAAAGAAGAAGGAAGAACTTGCAAAGATGGTAAAGGGCGACGTTGAAGGAACCCTCACCACAATCATCAAGAGCTTCGACAACAAGTGCGACGACAAGAAAATCAAGGCAGAACTTGTTCCCTCAATCCTCACGCCGGGCGAATGGACCAGCTGGCATGCAAAGGCCCAGAAGGTATTCGCAGAGAATAAAATCTTTGGCGTAAGCCCAGAGGACATCAGCATACACACCGTGCGCGACCACGAGATTTCCGCAGAGGAACGCTACAGCAACGAATTCAAGGCGGAAAAGGACTTCTTCAAGCGCATAGAAATTATCACCCGCTATGTGGACGATGACGAGACCGACAAGACGGACGAACTCTTTGCCGACATGTACAACTACTTTGCAGGCTACCTCAAGTCCTTCCAAAACCTTGACGAACAGGTCGTAGCATCCTACCTCACGGTTCAGGGCATAACAAAGAAGCTTCCAAGCTTCACCTTCCCTGCAACTTTCACATTCGAGCAGCTCTACGGAGACATAGACAACAAGCGCGACCTTTTCAACAAACTCAAGGACTCAAAGGGCACATCCCTCCGCACCGACTTTATTGCAAACGTAAGGCAGCTTCCCGACTGGGACGAGCAGTACATCCACCTCTTCCCAACCGTTCTTGACAAGGGCATGCTTAACATGCTCATCTCCAACGGCAAGCAGGACAAGGTGCAGAAGCTTGTGCAGGACTGCTTTGAAGACTACCGCAACAACCGCGATGCAGCCGTATTCCTCTTTAAGGAGTGCCGCAATGAGGACTGGTTCAAGGCAGCAGCAATCAGCGAAGAAAAGCAGCTTATAACTCTCATAAACATTATCTCCCTCTGCTACCGCGAAGTGGACAACCACGTAAACACTACGGAAAACAAGAAGACCATCAAGAACGCAAGGAATCTCCTCTTTGCAGAAAAGACATCCGACGGTACAAAGAACAACCTGCTCGACTTCATGCTCAGCGGCGGTGCGGATACAATCACCCGCCTTTACACAATGGTAAGTGACGTTAAAAATTTGGAATCAGCCGACAAGACCCAGCTGCGAAACGGAATCCTTTCAAAATTCCCGGATTATAAATTCCAGGAAGCAGAAATCAAGCACGAAACCCAGAAAGGCCTTCTCGTTACCGCAAAGATGCTGGAAATCAAGCGTGACGAAGCAGAGCACATCGAAAAAGTCCTGCTTCCCCAGATTACCCAGGAAGTCAGCGATGCACGCGCCAAGGGAGACCTTAAGGAAAATGCGGAATACTCTTCTGCAAAGGAAGCCCAGCACATCGCAAACGTCAAGCTTTCAAACCTCAAGGATGAACTTGCACGCGCAGTAATCTTTGACCCGACAACCGTCACCACTTCTATGGTTTCATTCGGCACAAAGGTAACCCTGCAGAACAACAAGGAAAACAAGGAAGAAGTGCTTACAATCTTTGGACCTTGGGAATCAGACCCGGAAAAAGGATTCATTTCTTACCTTTCACCGCTGGGTAACAACCTTCTCGAAGCCCGCACCGGTGACAACCTCAAGTTCAACATCAACGGCAAGGACTTTGACTACACGGTCAAGAGCATTGCCCAGGCCCAGTTCTAACAATGCAAAAGTTGCCTCTGGCTGCTGCAGGTTGCAATTCGCTGCCCAAGGCCGCCAAAGGCTGAACTGCCGGACATAAGGAAAAGAAAGTGCCGATAAATGCCGCAAGCTTTAAGAAACTGTCTACGCACATAGGGATTTTTCCTTCCTATACCAACATAGGTGTAATAGAGGACGGAGAATTCCTTTATGTGATAGACAGCGGTGTAAACCCGCAAGACGGAGAGGACATTGTAAACTCCCTAAGGGAACTGTTCCCTTCATCAAGCATAAAGGCCATTCTAAACACCCACTCCCACTCTGACCACTGCGGCGGCAACGCAATAATCCAGAGGCTTACGGGCGCAAAAGTCTACGCCCCCTTCAACGAAAGCCGCCTCATGGAATTTCCGGAAAGCATGTTCGCCATGTACTGGGGAGCTCGTCCCTTTGAAGACCTCAGAAAGATTCACTACATGCAGATGGAAGCGACCTTTGTGGACAAGCACCTAAGGGCCAACGATACCCTGGACTTTACCAGCGCAAGTGTAAGCTGCATTCCCCTGCCCGGCCACTACTTTGACCAGACAGGCTTTCTGGTAACCGACAAGGCAGACGGAAAAAAATCATTTTTCCTGGGTGACGGCCTCTTTGGCATGAGCATGATAAAGAAATACTGGATTCCCTTCATGGTAGATCCCAACGAATTCAGAAAATCCGTAATGA
Organism: Treponema sp. UBA6988; assembly: GCA_002448445.1. Lineage (GTDB taxonomy): Bacteria > Spirochaetota > Spirochaetia > Treponematales > Treponemataceae > Treponema_D. The sequence goes on along the minus strand of DJYC01000100.1, from coordinate 44,912 downwards.
GGATTGACGAAACCCAGGCCGACTTCTTCATTCCGTCCCACGGTGAGGTTACTGAGGGCGACAAAATTCACGCCCTTTCAGAAATAAACATAATGATTACCCTGGAAACGGAAATCCTCATCATAAAGACACTGCAAAAGGCCAGCCTTACCCACGAAGAGCTTTTGGAAGCAGTCGCAGGTTTTGCCGGCATAGACCTGAAGCTTGGCCAGTACGTGCTCATCGGCAGCACGATAAAATCCTACCTTTCCTCCCTTCTGGACAAAAAAATCGTAAGCTATTCTATAGAAGACAACCGCATGCTCTGGTCAGCCGTCAATTCCCCTGCAAAATAAGCTAAACACAACCATTATTAGCATAAGCTAATTCGTTGTAATACAATGATTTTTTTATTGAAATTTTACTTTCCCGGTGGTATATTATATTCATCAACATTACCTAGGCGGTTCCACTGCCCTTTGCCATTGGGATTTTCCCGAGGAAGGATGCTTTGGAAAAAATTCCGCCCTAAAGGAGTAATTTATGGCTTACAAGATTGACGATGGTGCCTGCATCAACTGTGGTGCTTGCGAGGCAGCTTGTCCCGCAGGAGCAATCAGCGAAGTAAACGACAAGCGCAGCATCGATGCCGACAAGTGCGCCGGCTGCGGTTCCTGCGTAGGAGAATGTCCTGTAGAAGCAATTTCAGAAGCATAAGCTCTGTTGCAAAAAGGACAAGAGAAGATTCCTTTTTTGGCATCTTCAAAATCCCCGGTCAAGCGGGGTTCAAAGGCTTTTCCAGAAAGTTCGCTCTTTTTGGGAAAGCTTTTTTTATGCCCTCAGCATTTTTATGGACGAACCCAAGCAGGCTCTACCATCCTATGCCCATGCTAATCCGGCCTCCATGCCCATGCGCCACCGCCCATCCGGGGTTCCGCGGGTCCCTTCCCGCTCCATTGCCTTGCAACCCGCTTTCGCGGGGCCCCTCCTCGGCGGCGTAGGTTGTCCTAAAGGCCCTGTAACCACCCACTGTTTTTTTATTTTAAAATAGTGTATAATAGAAGAAAGGACGCATTATGATAAAGAACATTGCAAAAGGCTACCGCAGCCTCATCACTTCTACGGTCAAAATTCTCCTGCTCATTGCAGTATGCGCAGGACTGGGACTTTCACTTGTATACCCGCTCTGGAAATGGGCAAGCTCATCGCCTGAAAGCTATACGTTTGCTTGTCTCTGCCTCCTTGCAGCGGCGGCAGTCTTTATTGCAATAAGGTCATTCATGCACCTGGGGGCAAAAAAATGGCTTGTCCGCCTTGCAAAGCTAGCCACAGTTCTTGCAGGGCTTGCATTCATCATATTCAGCGTAATCAGGGGAAACAGGCTGCTGGCATTTGCTTCAATTCCCCTTGTATTCATAGTTTACGGCCTCTTGGCCATAGGATTCAAAGAAAGATGAAAATAAAGCTATTAAATCCGGCCCTTATGGCGACACTGGTACTTACACTCAGCCTCTTTGCAGGAAGCTTATCTGCACAGGAAGATCAAGAAGCTCAGGCTTCCGTGCCGCTTCAAATGCTTTCCTACCCGCTAATAGAAAGCCTTGACTCAAGGAACGTTCTATTCAAGCAGTACCAGCAGGCAGTTCAGGAGGCATCCATGGCAGAAATCCGCGGAGACCTGCCCACAGCCCTTGAATTCTACTCATACAAAGCGGGCAAAAAGGACACGGCAATGCTGCTTTCCTCCCGCTGTGCAATCCGCTACGACAGCCTGGTAACGCTAAATTCCATCGCGGAAAACGGAGAGTCACTGGAAGGACGCACAATCATCCTGCCCACGGCAAACGGCCTCTACATTCCCCATGACCCGCAGACACCAATAGAAATCCTTCTTGCAAAGGAGCACTCAAAGGACCTTCTGGAAGGAAAATACCCCACACTGGTCATAAACGGCAAAAAATTCTACTTCATGAAGGGCGTCAGGTTCTCTCCGGCACAAAGGGCATATTTTCTTATCCCCGGAATGAGGCTCCCGCTGGACAAAAGCGTGCTCACATCATCATTCGGCATGAGGATAAGCCCCATATCCGGCAAGTGGAAATTCCACAAGGGAATAGACATGGCGGCCCCCATAGGCTCCAACATCTATGCCTGCAAGAGCGGAACGGCCACTACGGTTGTAAAGATGAACCCAACCTACGGAAACTACGTTGTGCTGCGCCACGATGACGGAATGACCAGCCTTTACGCCCACATGAACGACATAAGCGTTGCAAAGGACCAGAAGGTTTCAACAGGCCAGGTTTTGGGACACGTGGGAACAACAGGAATGAGCACCGGCCCCCACCTGCACTTTGAAATCCACCTGAACGGAGAAGCCCAGGATCCCCAGAAATATCTGAGGAACTACTAAGGAGAAACTTAAAAAAGCCCGGTACCCCTAGAACACAAGGCTCTCTTGTATTATAATATTGCCCATGAGCGGAAAAAAGCGTCTCTGGCACAGGGAATCCTGCATTTGCATACTGGCATTTTCACTCCTAGCCTTAGCATTCAGCCCGGCAAGTGCGGAAACCTTCACCGCAACATCAATACATACACTATCGGTCTCCTCCCTGTCGGACAAAAAATCCGTTTTTGCAGGAATAAATGATGCGGTGGAAATAATATTGCCCAAGGATGAAGATTACATTCAGGGGATTGAAGTAACCTTCAGGCTGCCCCAGAGAATCGCAGAAAAGCACGAAAACCTTTCCTGGTCGCTCTACAAGGACACACAGGCCATCACCCCAGATGAAGCCTCCCCTGTCTATTCGGGAACACGCATTGCGATGGGTTCCTTTGGAATCTACCTTAGCCTGGTACTCAAGATTCCCCTCTACCCAAACAGTGCCATAAAAAGGGATGCCTATTCCTATTATATCCCCAACACTTCCGGTTCTTACGGAGAAAAGCTTCTGGTGAGGATTCAGGGAGCAAGACAATTTTCTGAAGAAGAACTTAAACTGTACCCAGTAGAAATATCGGCAAAACCCATTTTCACGGAAAAAAGCCGCCTCTTCATAAGACTAAGGCCGCCTGCAGGAAAGGAAATGCAGCCATGCACGGTTTTTGTGGACGGAAAGCCCTGTACAATTGAAAAAAGCGGAATGCTTGTCTCTCCGGGAATACACGACATAAGCGTTACAAGCGACTTTTACAGGAACGAGCTCAGGGCAGTAACCGTAGAGGGGGCAAAAGACACCCACGTGGAAATAGACCTTAGGGACATAGCACCCCTGCTCAGGATAATCGCCCCCGAAGGAACAAAAATATTCATGGATGAGCAGCCTGTAGCTAACATGCAGGCCTACTTTCCTCTGACACAGGGAGAACACACACTCCGACTCAAGCTGGGCAACTACGAGATAATACGCTCAATAAGCGTCCAGAACGGAAGAAGCTATTCCGTAAACCTTACACTGGAAGCCTCCGTCACTGAGGAAGAATAAGGATTCCTCTCTTCCAAATATAGTTCAAGAATTCGCCCCCTTTGCCGATAATTAAATTACCGGGCGGACAATTTATCCCCTCCCACCCATTTCCGCCCGGTTGCCTGATGGGCAAGGCCGGCGGTCTCCGCCGGTCTCTTTTTTTTATGGCTGAATTGGGTTCATTGACAAAGAGCCATAAATTTTCTATTATTATAGAATGAAAAAAATCAAGAAATGGCCTTACATTTTTCTTTCACTCCTCCTTTTTGCATCCGTACTGGCAGGAGCAGGCCTCGGAAAAGCACTTGCAGTCACAAGAAATACAATAAACACAGAAAATTTCACTGAGTTCACAACGGCGCTTCCAACAAAGCTACTGGACATAAACGGCGAGCTCATAACGGAATTTGCCAGTGACGAAAAGCGCGAAATCATTTCGCTGAGCAAGCTTCCAAAGCAGATGATTAACGCTCTCATCACCCGCGAAGACAGGATTTTCTATGACCACCACGGTTACAGCGCAAAGGCCTTGTCCCGTGCAATAATCGGCGTTCTTACCCACAGCAGCCTTGGCGGAGGCTCAACGCTTACCCAGCAGATTGCGGGAACCCTCTACTGCGACCGCCGCGAAAAGTCAATCAAAAGAAAGCTCAAGGAACTTTGGTGGTGCATCCAGATGGAAAGGCGCTACTCAAAGGATGAAATACTTGAAATATACCTGAACAAGATATACTTTGGCGGAGGAACATACGGTGTAAATGCCGCATGCAAATACTACTTCGGCCACAGTGCAATGCAGATTACCCCGGCAGAAGCTTCCATGCTCGTAATCCAGCTTTCAAACCCCAGCTACTACAACCCGTTCGAAAATACGACCCGCGCACAGGAAATGCAGGGCTACATACTGAACGAAATGGTGCAGGAAGGATACCTTTCCCAAGAAGAAGCTGACGAAAGCTTTGACACCTTCTGGGCAAACTTTGACTACAACAGGACAACTTCATCCGCCTATGCAATGAGGCGCGACGAGGCTCCTTGGTTCAGTGAGTACGTTCGCCGTGAACTAAGCGATATGCTCTACGGAACCGAAGACCTCTATACAGGTGGCTACACCGTAAACACAACGCTCAACCTGCACTACCAGAGGGCAGCTGACGAAATAATGTCCGACTACATAGTATATGCCAACAAGGTATACAAGCGCACCCTCAACGAAAACAGGCTAGACTACTTCCGCCGATACATACCCGTCACGGAACTCATCACCCTTGCATTCAACCTTACGAACCTTCAGGTTAGTGAAAAGAGGGCAAAGCAGCTTGCACTCAGCGCATACGCAAAAGAGGCAAACCCAGTCATGGACATCATGTCACTTTTGACCGGCCTTGATACCCTCAAGACGCAGATGGTAATGAGGGGCAATGACATAACAAGACGCGCTGCGGAAAAGGACACAGTAGAAGGCACGATGATTGCCGTGGATAACGACACAGGCTATATAAACACAATTGTCGGCGGCTCCCGCTACGACGAATCAAACCAGTTCATCCGCGCAACGCAGGCAAAAATCCAGCCGGGCTCTTCATTCAAGCCGCTATACTATTCTGCTGCTATAGACACAAAGACAGTTACCATGACCACAGTCCTCAGCGACACGGCCGCGGTATTTATAAAGGCAGACGGTGAACCATACTTTCCAAAGAACTACGGTGGCCACTACAGGGGTAATGTAGAAGTTTGGCAGGCACTCTGCCTCTCGCTCAACATTCCGGCCCTTCAGGTCCTTGAAAAGGCTGGCTTTGACGCTGCAATCGTACGCGCTACAGACCTCCTCGGAATTCCTGAAAATGAATGGGAAGAGCGTAGCATTGCCCCTCTGTATGCACTGGGACTTGGTGTCTGCTCCGTCCGCCCGATAGAAATGGCAAAAGCCTATGCAACTATTGCAAACGGCGGAAAAGAAGTCACACCAATAGCAATACGCTACATAGAAGACAAAAACGGCAACATAATGCTCAACCCGGAACGCGAGCTAAAAGACAGGGAAGCTTCAAACGGTGGCCCCAAGCAGGTCATTTCGCCGCAGAATGCATTCATCATGCAGGAACTCTTAAAGATGACAGTTTCCCGCGGAACCCTGGCAAGCGGTTCAAACTACAGTTCAACGATGAAGACAATTCAGAAAGACAAGGGCAAGGGATACAAATTCCGCTTTACGGACGAAACAGGCAAGTCTTTCAACATGCCGGTCGCAGGAAAGACAGGTACCACGCAGAACTGGGCAGATGCATGGGCAGTAGGCTTTACGCCATACGTAACGTCTGTATTCTGGTTCGGCTTTGACCGCCCGGGACAGTCGCTTGGTCTTTCCATAACAGGTGCTTCGCTTGCAGGCCCCGCATGGGGTGACTTTATGCACATTGCGAACGAGAACAAACCCTACAAACCCTTCTTTACGAACGTTCCGCGTGGACTCGTAAGAAAGTCCGTCTGCTCAAAATACGGCGGTGTTTACACAAAAGAATGCGGAAACGACATCATCGTAGCCTATTACTATGCGGGAACAGAACCAACGGAACCATGTACAAAACACGGTGCAGACAGTTCTCTGGAAATCGGTGCAGACAACCTGGAAAAGGCTGCCCAAAGCGCAGGATGGGGATTTGACAACGATACGGATACCCCCCTCGAATTAGACCTTGACTTCCTTGACGAAGACAACAACAGCAGTTCCAACTGGTTTACGGATTTGTTCGGTGGTGGAAGCGAAAGCAAAAAGAAGGACAAGCAAAAGGACAATGAAATCTCCAACGATTCAGACACGTCGGACGATTCCGAGGAAGAAGCTCCTCCAAAGCCTGTTGAAATTTATCCTCCGCAGGATGATGACACAAACTGGCTCTTGCAGTAGTAGCCTGGCTTTTTGCAGCAAGTGCTTAAAGTAGAAAAGGATTTGTATGCTTGTAAAGATAAGCGACATAAAGGTAAAGAAAAGAGTCCGCAAAGACCTTGGCGATTTGGATGCGCTAAAGCAGAGCCTAAGGACTTACGGGCTTTTAAATCCCATAACCCTCAACTCAAAATATGAACTGATTGCAGGAGAACGCCGCCTGGAAGCCGCAAAGGCAATCGGTTGGGAAAACATAAACGCAATCGTACTCGGCCGCAACCTGGACGATGTTTCCCAGCTGGAAATGGAACTGGAAGAAAACAACCAGCGCAAGGAATTTACCGATGAAGAACTTTTGGACGGCTACCACCGCCTGGAACGCCTGCGCAATCCCACCCTTCTCATGAAGCTCTGGAAACTCATTATGAAGCTCATTGATGCAATCGCAGCCCTTTTCCGTAAAATGTTCGGAACAAAAAAAGGAAGCCTTACCGACACAATCTCGCAATAATATGACAAGCCGCTTTCACTTCCGTAATGAAACATAGCCGTTATCATCAATAATCCTTTGCCCCTCGGGAGAAAGAATCCAATCTATCAGTTTTTTTATATTTTCATTTTTGTCATTCTTTCTGTACACCGCAAAAAAATTTGACACCAGCTTATAACTTCCATTTTGAATATTCTCTTTTGTAGGTGCAATTCCATCTAAAGAAAGCATTTTTACATTCCCGTTTTGCCTTATTCCTTCTACATAATAACGGAATGAATAGCCAATAGGACTTCCAAATAATATGCCAAAAGGATTTGCCTTTGTTCTTTCCCCATCCATAAATTTTAGGAATGCAGTTTGACTGCCGCTGCCCTCCTTTCTTTGCCATGCAGCAATCAAGCTATCCGTACCCGAAAGGCTTTTCCAGTTTTTAATTCTGCCGGAATATATTCCCTTTATCTGCTCAACCGACAAACCAGAGACAGGATTATTTGCATTCACAATAAATACAAATGCTTCCAGGCCGATTGGAACAAATTCCAATTCAACATTCTTTTCTTTTGCATAGGCCAATTGCTCTTTTGACGGCCCTGCGCAAAAAACAATATCTGAAAGGCCATCCACAAGCGCCTTGTAAGCGCCCCTTGTGTTCCTCATTTGAACCCTACTGCCGCTAGTAAAATTTTCACCGTCAAAACAAACTGAATCTTCGGGATAAGTTGCAGATGCAATTGCAGAAAAAACAGGATACAGGGCACTTGCCCCGTCAAGAACAGGAATATTTTCTTCAATCCGAAAATCTGATTTTGTATAATTTATTTTAGAATTGCTGGCAAAAGGAAGATAGTCATTCAAACTAATCGAAAGATTCGAGACTTCCTTGCTTCCCGCCACAACGGCTATCATTCCAGACTTTCTATGAAAGAGATTAAATTTTATTCCTGAATACAGAAGGCTTACCATTCCCAATAAAGAAATGGCTATGAAAAACAAAAAAGCGTTTTTCTTCATATCACATTCCGTGAACCGCGATTGAATACATGATAAGGAATAAAAATCCCCCGACAGCCAGAATCCACAGTAAAATAATTATCGCAGAAACTATAATGCGCTTTTTTAAGGATTTTCTTCTAGCGGCATTTCCCTTACTTGTCCTGCAAAACTGTATAATAGAAATTACAAGTGTCAACACTGCTATGGCAGGAAGTGCCAAAAGTATTAATTCCATTTTCTCTCCTCAATTTTCCGCATCTTTCCGCATCTCGGACAGCAGGCTCCACACAGCAAGCAAGTTCCCCAAAAGGCATAAAAGCTATCCTATGCCCTTCAGGGATAATTCAGCAATCTATTTTAGAACAACGCGGCAAAACTTCTTCTTTCCGGCCTTTACAACAAATTCTCCGTCCTTGTCCGCATCGGAAGTCTTAAAGACAGCCTTTACGTCCGTAACGGCATTTCCGTTAACACTTGCCCCACCCTGCTGAATCAGGCGGCGGGCATCTGACTTTGTTGCGCAAAGCTTTGTGTTAAAGAAAAGGTCGCAGGCGTTAACTCCGGCATCAAATTCAGCCTTGGAAAGTTCAACCGTGGGCATCTGGGACTTGTCACCGCCGCCACCGAAAGCAGCCTTTGCACCGGCAACCGCATTGTCTGCCTCTTCCTTACCGTGAATGTCCTTTACAACCTCGTAGGCAAGAGTCTTCTGTGCAATGCGTGTTTCGGGATGCTTCTTCTGCTGGGCGCAAATCTCTTCAATCTGCTCGCGTGGAAGGAAAGTAAAGACCTTAAGGTATTCAACAACCTTGGAGTCGTCGCTGTTATAGAGGTACTGGTAAATCTGGTAGGGAGAAGTCTTTGACTTGTCAAGCCACAGTGCATTTCCTTCGCTCTTGCCAAACTTCTTTCCGCTAGGGTCAAGGATAAGAGGCATGGTAAATGCATAAGCTGTCTTGTTCAGCATCTTGCGGATAAGGTCAACACCGGTCGTAATGTTACCCCACTGGTCGCTACCAGCAACCTGCATTATGCAGTTCTTTGTTTCATAGAGGTGAAGGAAGTCGTATCCCTGAAGCAAGGTATATGAAAATTCCGCCCAAGTAATTCCGCTTTCAAGACGGCGGCGGATTATATCCTTGTCCAGCATGTAGTTTACGTTTATGTACTTTCCTATGTCGCGCATAAAATTAAGAAGCGTGTAGTCCTTCATCCAGTCATAGTTGTCTACAAGCTCTGCCCTGCCTTCCAAAAGCCTGTCTACCTGAGCCTGAATTGACTTGATGTTGCTGTTAACAGCTTCTTCCGAAATAATCTCGCGCTCGGCGGTAGGACGAGGATCTCCGATTCTACCGGTTGCGCCTCCGCAAAGAAGTACCGGATGGTGTCCAGCGTTGCAGAGTCTCTTTGCCATGCACAATGATGAATAATGGCCAAGGTGAAGGCTGTCTGCCGTAGGGTCTGTTCCCCAGTAAAAGGCAAAAGGCTTTCCGTCCAAAACCTTCTGCAGCTCGCTCTCTTCACCAGCAACATCTTTAATAAGTCCACGCCATTTTAAATCTTCATACAAAGTCATAGTTCTTTCCTTAATTTTAGTCTTACAAAAAGTAATTGCTAGAGATAGTAGCATTTTACAACAAAAATTACAATTACCAAGGAGGGGAAAGCCTAGCTTGAAGCTGCGCTGCGACCACCCCTGCGGCCGCACTTCGTTGCGTCCTACCCCTTCTGCGGGGCAGTCTCTTTGCAAAGCCCCGCAACGCCCCAAGGCTGATTGGTGTTAGCAAATAAATCCGCGAGTTACGAAGTAACTCGGTAGCTCGCGAAGCGAGCGGACAACGCCTGCTAAAATGGATTAGTGTCAACAGTCAACAAGCGGACAAGGCCCCAATATTGAATTTCTACATACTTATGCGCTATAATCAAAACATGATGTATGGAATTTTCCGGGTTGGATGCGTAAGCCCAGCCCTTGCCATCGCAGACTGCGATTATAATGCCGGACAAATCGTTAGCGCAATTAACGAAGCAGACAAAAAAGACGTAAAGCTCCTTGTTTTTCCAGAGCTTTGCATCACGGGCTACACCTGCCAGGACCTCTTTTTGCAGGACAAGCTTCTTGACTCTTCCCTGGAAGCCCTCGTAAAAATTGCAAAAGAGACGGAAGGCACATCCGTACTTGCAGCAGTGGGACTCCCCTTTAGACTGAACAATGCCCTTTTTAACTGTGCTGCTTTTATCTACCGGGGAAAAATCCTTGCCCTGGTACCAAAAACCTTCATACCAAACTATTCTGAATTCTACGAAAGGCGCTGGTTCTCTCCTGCCCAGGGTAAAATTCAGCAGCCGGTTTACATAAACGAAGAATTCAGCGAAGTTCCCTTTGGAACAGACATTTTAATAGAAGACAAAAACAATCCGCAAATTAAAATTGCAGCGGAAATATGCGAAGACCTTTGGGTGCCACTTTCGCCATCCACCCTACACGCCCTTAACAATGCAACCGTTATCGCAAACCTTAGCGCAAGCAACGAAGTCATTGGAAAGGCAGAATACCGCCGTACACTTGTAAAAGCCCAGTCCGCAAAGACAATAACAGCCTACCTCTACGCAGATGCAGGCCGGGACGAAAGCACTACAGACATGGTCTTTGGTGGCCACAACATCATAGCATTGAACGGTTCAATCAAGGCGGAATCAAAGCTTTTCTCCGACTGCTCAAAAATCCTCTGCTGCGACCTTGACATGGAACTCATTCAGAACGAAAGGCTCCGCACTACAACCTATGCCGCAAGCTCCGCAAAAATCGGGGCAGATCCTTCAAGCGACTACCATTCAGTATTTATAGAGTTTAAAGACAGACAGAATCTGCAAGCTTCAATAGGATTCTCAGCCGGTTCAGACGGCAAGAAAAATGACGCAAGTGACTTCTTAGGCTTCATAGATCCCCACCCCTTCGTTCCTTCCGACAAGGAAAAAAGAAGCGAACGCTGCCGTGAAGTAATAGAGCTTCAGGCAGAAGGCCTTGCAAAAAGACTCCGCCACATCCACGCAAAAAATGCCGTCATCGGTCTTAGCGGAGGCTTGGATTCAACCCTTGCCCTTTTGGTAACATGCCGCGCCTTTGACAAATGCTCACTGGACAGAAGCGGAATATGGTGCATAACAATGCCCTGCTTTGGAACAACTGGACGCACCTACGGAAACGCATGTTCCCTTGCGCAAAAAACACAGGCAACCCTAAAGGAAGTGGACATAAAAAAAGCCGTTCTCCAGCACTTTAAAGATATTGGCCAGGACGAAAACCTTCATGACGTAACCTACGAAAACTGTCAGGCCCGCGAACGCACGCAAATTCTTATGGACATAGCAAACAAAACAGGCGGAATCGTAATAGGAACCGGAGACTTAAGCGAGCTTGCCCTTGGCTGGTGCACCTACAACGGAGACCACATGTCCATGTACGGAGTGAACGCATCCATTCCCAAGACCCTTGTGCGCTACCTTGTTGACTACTTTGCAGACGAAGCAGAACAGTCAGGGAACACAGAGCTTTGCAAAGTCCTAAAAGACATACTTGACACACCAGTAAGCCCAGAGCTACTTCCGCCGGAAAAGGGAACAATCAGCCAAAAGACGGAGGAACTCGTTGGCCCCTACGAACTGCATGACTTCTTCCTCTACTACATGTTGCGCCGAGCCTACTCCCCAAAAAAGATTTTCTTCCTTGCCAAAGTTGCCTTCAAGGACAGAAGCGAATATCCTGCAGAAACAATCCTAAAGTGGCTAAAGAGCTTCTACAAAAGGTTCTTTGGTCAGCAGTTCAAGAGGAGCTGCATGCCGGACGGAGCCAAGGTTGGTACAGTAAGCCTTTCCCCGCGCGGAGACTGGAGAATGCCGAGCGACTCTAGCGCAAACCTCTGGCTAAAGGAGATTGAGGAACTGGAGAGGAGCCTCTAATGTTTTCTTACCAGCACGAATACCATGCAGGAAACCACGCGGACATTTTTAAGCACGTCTGCCTTACGCTAATCTTAGAAAGCCTCTGCAAAAAGGACAAGCCCTTTACGGTAATAGACATGCACGCAGGCTCTGCCCTTTATGCCCTGAATGACGAGCGCCTTTTAAAAACCGGAGAGGCCGAAAGCGGAATAAAAAAGCTTTTTGAATTCTGTTTAAAGCAACGCATGGACATACACAGCATTACCCTTCCGGAAGGAATGAAGGAATACCTTAAGGCAGAAGAGCCATATCTAAAGAACGGACTTTATGCTGGAAGCCCGGAAATTGCAAGGCTTTACATGAGAAATGGAGACGCGCTTTTCCTAACAGAAATGCATCCCCAGGCTGCAAAGAACCTAGAAGAAAACATGAAGATGACTCTTTTAAGAACAAGGGAAGACGGTTCATGCGCGGAAGAAAAATGCCCAGTAAAAGCCGTAATAAAAATAGAAGACTCATACACAGCACTTAACGCCCTTACACCACCAAAGATAAAGCGGGGACTCATACTTTGCGACCCAAGCTACGAAGACGCATCCGACTACAAAAAAGTAACGGAAGCAATAAAAAATGCCCACAAAAAATGGAACACGGCAGTTATTGCGGTATGGTATCCACTCTTGCTAAGAAGAAAAAATGAGACGGCTCAAATGCTAAGCTCACTGGAAGACTACGTAAAGCTGGGCTTGAACCAAGTTCAGACGGTAAGACTTGAAATGGCTGTTAAAAACCCCGATGAACTTGACCAAGACAGCAACGCCCACCTCTATGGAAGCGGTATGTTCCTTATTAATCCGCCTTGGCAAGTAAAAGAAAAGATGGAAAAAGTTACATCCGTCCTAAAAAAAATCCTGGCCTAAGAACAAGCGTTTTATGACAAGTTCTTAAAACCAAAAGCGGAATCCTGCCGTAAGCGGAAAATGTGCGGCAGGAAATTTTAGCCCGTCATCACCTGCAAAGTTAAGTCCTAATTCAAGGGCACCCTGCATGTAGGTTTCAAGAAAGTCAAAGACAAAAAGGTTTGCGCCAAGGACAAGCCGCGTTCCAAAAAACAAATGTGCAAGCCCTTCATCCTTATCCATATAAGAAGAAAAAACAAGGCCTGGTCCCATGTATGAATGGAGCATTCCAAAAAGCTTGGGATTGTTCATCCAATAGTCTATGTAGCCGCCAAGACTCCATTCATCCTGTGAACTGTTGCCAAAAACGCCAAAGACAAAGGGATATTCGCTTACCCTAAGAGTAACCCCTGCCCTCCAAGAAGAATCGCTTCCTAGTGGAGAGTAGCCAAATTCACCGCCAAGCCCACGGTCAGCAAAAAGCGGAAGGGCAAGAGCCAAAAACACAAGGCATAGCATCACTTTTTTATTTTTCATAAAAACGATGATAGCAAAAAATCCCATATATGTCAAAGAGAATGCCTTAAGAGAAGACTATGCTTCCTCCAGAGGCAGATGCCTTTATTGTAGAATTCTCCGTGAACTTTCCGGCAAGTACGTCCTTTGCAAGAGCATTCTCCACGTAGGTCTGGATTGCCCTCTTTACAGGCCTTGCGCCAAAAGACGGATCGTAGCCAGCGTCTGCAATAAAGTCTATTGCGCTTTCGTCAAAGACAAGGTGAATGCGCCTTTCTTCCAGCCTTCTTACAACGCGGTCAAGCTGAATGCGGACAATGCCCTTTATGTTTTCCTTGGCCAAGCGGTTGAACATAATGATTTCATCAATGCGGTTAAGGAATTCTGGGCGGAATGTCTGCTTTAAAAGAGCGTCTATCTTCTGCTTTACAGCCTCGGTCTCTGAATTGTCCTTTGCCTCTAGGATAAGGTCACTTCCAAGGTTGCTCGTCATTATGATGATGGTGTTCTTAAAGTCTACGACACGCCCCTGACCGTCGGTAAGCCTTCCGTCGTCAAGCACCTGCAGCAGAATGTTAAAGACATCAGGATGAGCCTTTTCCACTTCGTCAAAGAGAAGAACGCTGTAGGGTCTTCTGCGCACCGCTTCCGTAAGCTGGCCGCCTTCGTCATAGCCAACGTATCCTGGCGGCGCTCCAATAAGGCGGGTAACAGAAAACTTTTCCATGTACTCGCTCATGTCAATCCTTGTAAGGGCCTTTTCGTCGTTAAAGAGGAAGTCTGCAAGGGTCTTTGCAAGCTCCGTCTTTCCAACGCCAGTAGGGCCAATGAACATGAATGAACCCAAAGGCCTGTTTGGGTCGCTAAGGCCTGCACGGTTACGCCTTATAGCATCCGAAACAGATGCAACTGCTGCTTCCTGACCGATTACCCTCTTATGAAGAACGTCTTCAAGTTCCAGGTACTTCTGCTTTTCGCTTGCCATCATCTTGGAAACAGGAATACCAGTCCAAGTGCTAACAACACGGGCAATGTCTTCTTCCGTAACTTCCTTCCGCAAAAGGCTCTTGCGCTCTTCGCTTATGTTCTGCCCGGCAGCACTTCCCTTGGATTCGTTTTCCTGTGCGGCTGCAAGCTGCTTTTCCAGTGAGGGGATAAGGGAATACTTTAACTCCGCAGCTTTTTCCAAGTTGCCTTCCCTTGTATACTTTTCCATCTCAAAGCGGGCCTTTTCCAAGTCTTCCTTTACCTTGCGGCTTCCTTCAATTGCAGTCTTTTCGTTCTGCCACTGGAGCTTCATTGCGTCGCGGCGGCTTGTAACTTCCGCAATTTCTTTTTCAAGTTTTTCAAGACGCTCCTTGCTGGCCTGGTCATCCTCTTTGGAAAGGGACTGCTTTTCTATTGCAAGCTGAAGGATTTTCCGTTCAAGCTGATCAAGTTCCACAGGCTGGGATTCAATTTCCATCTTGATACGGCTGGCTGCTTCGTCAACAAGATCAATGGCCTTGTCGGGAAGGAAGCGGTTTGTTATGTAGCGGTTGCTAAGTGTTGCAGCCTCCACAAGTGCCTCGTCGTTTATCTTTACGCCATGGTGAATCTCGTACTTGTCGCGGAGTCCACGAAGAATCGCTATCGTATCTTCCAAAGACGGCTCTGCGCAAAGAACCTGCTGGAACCTACGCTCCAGGGCTGCATCTTTTTCTATGAACTTGCGGTATTCGTCCAGAGTTGTGGCACCAATTACGTGAAGCTCCCCGCGGGCAAGGGCAGGCTTTAGAAGGTTCCCCGCATCCATGCTGCCTTCCGCGTTACCGGCCCCAACAATTGTGTGGAGTTCATCTATAAAGAGGATGATTCTTCCCTCAGACTTTTTAACTTCATTTATTACGCTCTTGAATCTCTCTTCAAATTCACCGCGGAATTTTGCGCCTGCAACAAGGGAGCCCATGTCAAGCGAAAGAAGCCTCTTGTCCTTTAGGCTGTCGGGAACGTCTCCGCTTGCAATGCGGCGGGCAAGACCTTCCACAATGGCTGTTTTTCCAACGCCCGGCTCTCCTATGAGGACAGGATTATTTTTTGTGCGGCGGCTTATAACCTGCATAACACGCCTAATTTCTTCGTCACGGCCAATTACAGGGTCAATCTTGTCCTGGCGTGCAAGGGAAGTCAAGTCTGTGCAGTATTTTTCCAAAGAGCGCATCTTGCTTTCCGGGTCATTAGAATCTACCGTTTGGTTTCCGCGGACTGCCTGCAAAGCCTTGAGTGCTTCCTTGTGGCTACAGCCAAACCTTTGCAGCAAATTTCCAACAGGGCTGTCGCTTTGGGTCATGGCAAGGAAAATGTGCTCGGTGGAAAGATACAGGTCTTTTAGAGAAGACATTTCCTTTTCCGCATTGGCAATTATCTTTTGCGCAGACGAAGAAAATGCCATCTGAACGTTGCCACTCACCTGAGGATAGGAATCAAGAAGCCTTTCCACTTCGCCAAGCAAGGTCTCGCTTTGAACTCCAATACGTTCAACCAAAGGAGGAATTGTTCCGTCTTTTTGCTTTAAAAGTGCATATAAAAGATGCTCAGGGCCTATCTCGCTGTGGTTCTTTTGCTGGGCAAGGGAATTGGCTTCCTGTATGGCATCCTGTGTTTTTAGAGTCATCTGGTCGTAATTCATTTTTTACCTCCAGTGTTAAAACTTCACCTGTTTAAAAAATAATTACGAACGGTAAAAAAGGCAAGATTTTTGCCTGATTTTTTTTAGAAAACCTACGCGGGATTGGAGCCGCGCCGGAGGCGTTCCAACGGAATGGAGGCGAAAGCCGGAACGGCGGAAAGCCCGTAACAAGGGGCATGAAAGTTTTTTATGAGGAATGCCTGTAAAAAATGGCAGCCACGTCCAAAAAAAATTCTAAAGCTATGTTTCCGGGAATTCTATGTTGCCGTATTCGCAGACCACATTTGCAATGCGCACGTCTTCGATTAGCTCCAGGTTCTTTTTAATTTTGTTGAAGACCTTAAGCTCGCCGGTTCCGTTGCCACCGCCAAGGATTTTTAAAAGCTTGCGGCCACCTTCCGGGCATTCATAGTCGCGGATGAACATTGCAGATGCGTTGCAGAAAACGTCTATGTCTACAACGCGCTTCCTGTCGTGAATGCTAACAGTCCAGTGCAGGCGCACACCCTCGTCGTCTTCCGGCATTTCCGTACATTCGTAAGTTATCGTGTACTTTTTGTGCTTGTCTGCGTGGAATTCAATTTTGGTTCCTTCAAGGCAGATAAGGACGGAAAGCTTGTCATTGTACACACCCTGAACGGCAACACATGAATGGTCCATTACCTTGCCGTTTATGATGCTGGTAAAGTTTGAGGAATTCAAGTGGTAGACAGGCGAGACAAAATTCTTGCCCCAGTTTTTGTCTATGTAGCCGTAGGATTTTTTTGGCATGACAACGTATTCTTCACCGTCAAAAATTATGCGGCCTTCAAAGGAAGTGCGTGCGCCAAAGCATGCCCAGTGGTTTCCGGCTCCGTGGTAGTCTGGGGTAAATTCTATCTGTTTTTTGAATTTTAGGCTCCATGACATGCTGCCCGCCTGGCAGAGGAGTTCTGGCTTTTCCTGTAGGTCTGCGGATGTTACGCACACGGAACCGTAGGTTGCATCGTCGGTTAGCATGCACATTTCACCGCTTGCACCGCCAACCTTTATAAGATAGTCGGTCTTGCCAAATTCAAGCTGGTTGGGGGGAAAGTATGAATTCATCTGCTTGCCGTTTTCCGAAAGCATTCCGGCCTTTACCATTGCAAATGAAGGCTGGACGAATTCTTCCGTCTGCATGGTGGTTGCGGCCTGTGTTCCCGCAAGCGCATACTGCAAGTCTGAGGCTGATTTTTTATTGCGGCTCTTGAAGCCTAAAACACATTTGTCTGGGGAAAGCGCAGGATTTACGACGTAGAATTCTATGAGGAAAGTTTTTTCTTCGCCTGTTGTCTTGTTAAAACCATTGGTAACAATACGCCACTCGTCAAAGCCGTTCCTTTTTAAGGCCCCCTTGAGCATGTACCGTTCATTACGGCTGATTTTCTTTACTGCCATTTTTTCCACCCAAAGCAAATAAGTTTAACCGGAAGTCCGCCCCTAAAAACCAAAGTTTGGAACTTAAAGCGAAGGGATAATTATTTAAATCCGGCTTACTAAATTTATCTTCGGCAGAATAAAGCTTCTATTTAAACATTTTCTGCAAGGTTTTGGAAAGTTCATCCTTGTCCGCAGGAAAATTTTCATCAAGGAATTCAAAACAATTCTGGGCATTTATCTGAACGTGCTCGTACCAGATTGAATACAGCTCAGGCTCAAATCCAGGTCCAGGATAAGGCGCACCCTGTACGTCAGAAACGAGCTGCCTTATCATCCCAACAAATTTCTCCATAGTAGCTTTCTTATCCATATCAAATACACCTACTCATTTATCGGTTGTTTTTATAGCATTATCTTAACATATTTTCCACAAATTTGGCCTTGTGCCGGTGAATTGCCTTTTTTTTGTGTTTTTTTGAGGGGATTTTCCGCTATTTCGGAGCCAAAGATGACGACGTATTTTCCGCTATGGACATTGCCTCTGATGCGGCTGACCGCCTTCTGAACGTCCTCCGGCTTTATCTTAAGCAGCATCTTTAAATGCCTGAGAGAATCAGACGCTTCTATGCCGTAGAGCTTCCAGAAGAAAGCCATTGCCCCTTTTGTTGACGGTGTGCGGGGAACCACCTCTGATGAATAGCAGCCGGTTATGGCCCTGTCCACGACATCCTTTGAAATTTCCTTGCCAAAGTCCTTTTCAACTGCATTGATTAGGGTTGAAAGGGAGGCAAAGGGATTGGGGTCGCGGTAGGTGCTGTATTTTATGATGGCGGAATCGCTTCTTGGCACAAGGGACACTCCGTATGCCCCGCCCTGCATGCGGACGTCGTTCCAAAGGCTTGTGGTGGAAAGCAGGTGGGCATAGACGTATTCTGCAACGGAGGCCTTTGTTCCCCACTCGGAGCCGGGGAATACATAGGCTGAATAGCCTGATGCGCCAGAAACCTCGATGTATTCTGCCTGAACCGCATTGCCTTTTGCAGAGCCGGACGGGCAAAGGGTCTTAAAGCCCTGAAGGTTTGTCATTGCATAAAAGTCGGAATCTGAATTTGCATGTCTTTTGCGGAGGGAATGAATTCCCGACTTCTTTATGAAAAGAGAAAGTTCGGAGCGGAAAAGGGAAAGACCCTTTTTGTCCGCAATTACGTTTATGACAGCCCCCCCCTTCCTTACCTTTGAGAAAATATCATTCAGTTTTGCGGCAAGTTTTTTTACCGGCATTGAATAAAGTTTTTTTGCAGTCTCCACGGAGGAAAGGCCTTCCCAAATTTCGCGGAGGGCATTTGACCTGTTGACCGTGCAGGATGAGCGCATTGCAGAATAAGCATTTCCATATGGAATTATCGTTGTGCGCATTGAGTTGTATTGGGATGTTACAAGATCCTTTAGCCTTGCCGTGTCGGAAAAATCGGTTTTTCTTATGCAGTCGCACAGGGCGGACAGGGCATCCTTTGTGTATTCCTCAAGGAATTTTATGCGGAAGATGACCCATTCGCGGCCGGCATAGGGCTTGGCCCAAAATTCGCTTGTGGCACGGTTTGATACAGGTGAAGACTGGGGGTATGCACCGATTCCACCGCTGACGCACTGTATCTTTGTCTGGATTTTGTCCCATGGCTCACCGCCCCAGCCCACCTGTCCCATGCACATGCAGAGGCAGGGAAGATATTCGTAGTCGGCAGCACAAAGCACGTCTGCGGGAAAGGCAACGTGGACGTAGGTAATTCCGTTCGTTGCTTCCTTGCTTGAAAAAAGGGTAACGCTGTCCACTTCCTCTTCTTTTGCAAAAACTTTTGTCTTCTTTGCAAGAAGGTCTTCCACCCTTAGAGAAGGAATGAGGGATTCCTCTTTTTTTGTCAGCGGCTTAGCCTGGAATTTTCTCATCTTCTGAATTGAAGCATAAAGTTCATCCTTGTCACTTTCCCTGTACATTCTAGCGGCTATCTTCTTTTCCATAAGGGCACGCTTCTTGCTCCAGGCAAGCGATGCCGTTACCGTAACAAGAGAGCGGTTTTTGTTCTGCAGCAGGTATTTTTGTATGATTGAAGAAATGTAGTTTGGATTGCTTGCAATTCTTTTCTTTAGCCTTTCAAATTCTGCCGTGAACAAAAGTGTTTCCCACGGCTTTGCCCCGTAGCCCCAGCCGCGAAGAGAACGCGAAAGGACTGCAAGCGACTCCGGGCCAGATATGCGCACTATTTCCTTGTTGCTGAATTCAACTTCCATGCAGACGCGCCTGATGTCATCTTCGGGGATTCCGCTTCTGCAAAGTTCCTCCAGTTTGGAAAGGACAAGGCTTCCTACTTTTTTTACGTCTTCCGTCTTGACACCGCGAAGCCCGCAAAAAAGCATTGGATACTTCATACTTATGTAATGCCCCGTCTGCGGTGCTGAATCCTGACCAAGACCTGAATCAAGAAGTGCCTTCTGAACAGGCGCACAGTCATCACACCACAAAAGGGAGCTGAGGAACATGGCCTCCACCTGAACCCTTACGCGGTCGACACACTCTGGAATTTTCCAGGAGCAGATTACGCTATTGGTTCCGTCCTTTGATTCAGAATCGGCAGGACCGTAGGCATGAAAATATTTTTTTATTTTTACATCCTTTTCCTTTGGCCAGACAGCTTTCTTTCCGGCGGATGAAATTTTCTTTAGGATGTTCTTTTCCAAAAAATCCAGCTGCTCTTCCGTTGGAATGTTTCCGTAGAGGAAGACGCGGCAGTTTGCAGCGCAATAATGCTTCTTGTGGAATTCCTTAAAGTGCTTGTAGGTAAGTTCCGGTATGCAAAGGGGATCACCGCCAAAGTCGGTGGCGTAATGGGTGCCCGGAAGAAGTGCTTCTATGGGCTTGTCCATGGCAATGGATTCAAAAGACGAATATGCCCCCTTCATCTCGTTGTAGACAACACCTGATATGGTCTTGTTCTTTCCTTCTACTTCCAGCCTTACGCCTTCCTGCATAAAGACTTCCTTTTTTAGCAGGGGAAAAAAGACCGCATCGGCATAGACTCCCATCAGGTTAAAGTAGTCAGCCTTTAAAACGGAAGCTACCGGAAAAACAGTAAAGTCCTGTGTTGTGTATGCGTTAAGGTATGTGTTTACGCTCTGATTTTCCAAGCGGATAAAAGGATCCTTTAGCGGATATTTTTTTGAGCCGCACAAGACGCTGTGCTCAATGATATGTGCAACACCAGTATTCTCTTCGTTGGGAGTGGCAAAAATAAAGGCAAATGTATTTTCCTCGTCATCATTCAAAAGATGAAAAACTTCCATGCCTGTCTTTTCGTGAACAAGGTAAATGCCGGTTGAATCACAATCAGGAACAGGAACTACGTTAAGAACCCTAAAGCCCTTGTATTTTTGGTTTGCCTGCATCATACGTAAACCTCACCGTCGTCACGTCCGTCTACTCGAAGGTCTCCGTCTTCCCAAGCACGACGCAACTCTGAGTAGAACTGGTTTGTGATTCTGTCGCAGTCAATCTTTAGGACATGCTCACGAAGCTCTTCGTCTTCCAGAATTGCCTCTGCCCTGTTTTTTGAAACGTTGCTCAAAATCTTTTCGCGGAAGGCAGGGCTCTTGCCACGGATAAGAAGGGCAATGTCCTCTTCCTGCATTGAGTGCAGCTTGTTCTGCATAAAGCGGTCGTCTGCACCAATAACGTCTTCCTCGGTAAAAAGCCTTCTGCGCAAGTCCTCTCCAAGCTGGGGATCCTGGTCGAATATGTCTTCAAGGATTGCATTCTCCGCAAGGGGATCCATGCGCTTAAGAATTTGTGCAAGGACTCCGCGTCCGTCAAGGTTCTGGGTGTTCTCCGTATTCTGGGTGAGCATCTTTTCGTTAAGGCTCTTGCTGATTCTTTTCATTACCTCAGGGGCTACGGGCTTCATCTTTGCAAGGCGCATAACGATGTCTGCCTTTGCGCTGGGGTCCATTGCCTTGATTACGGCAGCGGCCTTCTTTGGTTCAACCTGGGAAAGAACAAGCGCCTGTACCGCAGGAGACTCTCCGCCTATAAGGATTCCGATTCGCTCCGCATTGGCATCTTCAAGATAGTCAAAAGGCTTTCCTTCTGGATACTGGACGGACTTTTCCAAAAGCTCCTCTGCTCTTTCCGAGCCGTATGCCTTTGTAAGGATTGTGCGTGCAGTGTCTATGCCACCGCTTTCCCTTGCCTTGTCCAAAAGGGTTTCAAATTCGGCAAGAACCAGCTCGGCTTCTTCCGGCGTAACTTTCTGAACCGCGGCAATCTCCGGTATTATCTTTTCCGTCTGCTCTTCGGTCAAGTGGGGAATGATTTTTGCGGCCTCGTCAACTCCAATAACAACAAGGAATTTTGCAACGCGGCGGTAGATGCTTTCCTTCTCGCCAGGCTGCTTTGGCTGCTCGGGAACTTTTACAAGCCCCCTTGAAACAAGTGCCTTTGCGGCCTCACGGACATCCTCGTCCGTAGCAGAGTTTTTCTTCTTAAAATACGTGCCTGTCTTTGCGGCTATCTTAGCCTCTTCCTTTGCGCGCATGTCGGCAAAGAGGTCTGAACTTTCAATTTTGTTGCGTCTGGGAGCTGGTGGTTGGGAAAGAGGAGCCCTGTTTTTCTCGCGCTCCTTTGCATTTTCCAGAATTGAATCCACCTGCCTGTTGACCTTCTGAAAAACAGGCTTTCTAACAAGGGGAACATGTCCCGGCTCCTCTGTTCTTCTTATGTCGCGGGACACGCTCTTTATTAAATCTTCTCCACCGGAAGCATTTTTCTCTTCCGCAGCAGAATCAGGGTTTCCAATATCAGCCACTTTCTTGTAAGCATTCAGGCGCAAATCGTTTAAATTCATGGAATATATTTTATTTTATATAGCAAAGAATTACAAGTGGGTGACGGGAGATGGGGGTGGTCATAAAGTTTCTCATGATTTCTTTAATTGTGGCTGTTCTCATTGTAGTTGATATGACAATAACTATTCTTAAGTTCGTTCCTTTCGCCAAGCAGAATATTGCGGAAGAACTTTTCCAGATATTCCGTATTCATATAAATACCTTTCTGCATGTTCGTATAATTTGCACGGACTAAGGCATTGCGGAAATACCAGCTGCTCTTTGCAAACGCCTCAGTATTCACTTTAAAGCCAAGAAAATTCAGATATTTGATTGTGAACACGGCAATAGTTCTTGTGTTGCCCTCTCCAAAGGGATGAATCTGCCAGATATTTGCAACAAAGCGTGTAAGATGCTTTACAGCCTCTTCTTTAGAAAGTTTAGAATAATCAAAAGCCTTTTCTTGCCCAAAATCATATTCCAGAGTCTGACGAATCATATCGGCATTTACATAAAGAACAGTATCACCATCCAAAACCCATTCGCACTTTGATATATTATAATCGCGGAACCGGCCAGCTTTTACGGAGTAGAACACACCTGTAAAAAGACACTTATGAATCGAAAGTAGCAAAACTGGCGTAAAGCTGAATGTCTTTTCAGCTAAGATTTCACGGATACGGACTGAAACCTTATCTGCTTCTTCAGCATCCTCTTCCTTTTCTGTCTTACTCTGCCGAGAATCATAATATGAATCAATAAGCTGCTTGGCTTCTTCGATTGTAATTTCGCCAACAAGGTTCCGTTTTGCTGTTTCGTAAAGATATTTAGAAGGAGTGAGGCCATCCACCTGCTGCAAGCCAATGGCTGCCTGCCAGAGTTTTCCGTTTTCCTGTTGCTCTGGTTCGCACTGGAGGATGTATGAGTCAAAGTCTATTTCGAATGGATTCTGCTCTTTTTTCATACAATTACTCTTCCTCATAAGTTTTATAATTCTCCACCTGTTCCATTACCTGATTAAATACATCCTGAGAATAAATTGGAGGATATCCATTATCAAACAAACAGAATTTTATATCTGATTTTAGCTGGTTGCGGACATTTGTATTGTTCAGCCAATCGGTGAAACTTGATTTCAAATCAATCAATTCTTTTATTTTCTTTGCAAGCTTCTGGATTTTCTTGTTTACCATAATGTCAACATCTGCGTCAAAAACATCTTCGCCATATTCGAAATCTTTTTCATCACGCATTTTTATCAAAATGTCGTAGAAAGCCATTTCTTCAAATGTAAGACCAAGTTTTCTAAAGCGTTCTTTGTCTTCATTCAAATCTTTGAGAATTCTTTCTGCCTGAATTGTTGCGCTTGCAATTATCTGGTCTGCTGTAACATCCTGAGTGTCTCCTGCTTCCTGTGCGGAAAGAGCTTTTCTCCTGTCGTGATACTGAGCTATCGTTTCATCCAGCATATCTTTATATTTCTTTGCGGATGCTTTATTTACTTTTCCATATTCAGTGATTTTCTTGCGAAGAAGCTTCATCAAAACTTCAAGCCGAGTTGCAGGCATTTTTACATCAGCGAGTCGTTCCAGGAATTCTGGGCCAAGAATATCTACCTGGTCTCCTTCCTGAAGGATGTTTTCCACATTGCTGTATTTAAGAGCCTCTTCAACCATTTTTGCCACATACTTATTCATTGAATCTGTGTCCAAATCGGTCGTTCCGCTCATCTTGCGAACAAAGCCAGCAATGGCCATAAAGCTCTGAGCCAATGCAGACTCTTCTTCTGAAAGCTCTCCTGAAGGCTGGCAAATATCGTAAGCGGCTCTAAGCCTTTTTACAATTTTTAAGAAATATGTTTTGAAAGAAACTTTCTTTGCTGATTTTGTCCCCTTATTTTCAAAGTTCAATTCTTCTGTGGATTTGTAGACATACTCCGCCGCTAAACTCAAGAGTTTGTATCGCTGAATGTCAGTTGTGTTTACATCAATAAAAGGATTCAAATCGAATTCTTTGAAAAGAGCTTTTATGATTTCAAGATTTTCACGGAAGATTTCAGTTGCCTGTTCAATGTCATCGCTAGATGGACCTTTTCCACCTTGTCCTCCACCGTACACTTTCATGGCTTCAAGCATATTTTCCCGAATACCAATATAGTCGATGATAAGACCGAATTCTTTTCCCGGGTACTTTCTGTTTACACGACTGATTGTCTGAATAAGTCCGTGCTTTTGAAGAGGCTTATCGTTATACATGTAAGTCAAAGTATCAACGCTAAAACCTGTAATCCACATATCGACTACAATAACAAGACGAAGGTTTGATTCCGGCTGTTTAAATGCAACGTCAAGTTTGTCACTGCGTTCATCGTTTTTTACACCGCCAAGATAATTGTACATTTCTTCTTTATCATTTGAACCAACACTGGCGACCATTGCAATATATGGCATATCCTTAAGTTCAGAAAGTTTTTCGGCATCCACTTTCATTCCATCAGGATGCTTTTTCTCCACAAACCATTCGGGATATTTTTCTTTGAACTGACACAAAAGGTCGTATGCAATCTTTCTATTTGCGCAGACAATCATTGCCTTTTGAACACGTTCAGGATCTTTTTCGCAGCGACTGGTAAAATCATCATGAATATCAATTGCAAGTTTTGAAAGTCTTCCCGGCTCACCAAGAATAATTTCCATAGAACTCATGGCTTCCTTGCTTGCTTTTATATCTTCCGCTGTTGCTCCCTCATCTGCACACTTTTTGTAATAAGCTTCAATCTGAGCGACGGTTTTTGGGTCTGCCAGAACTTTTGCAATGCGTGGATGGTATTTGATTGGAACTGTTAGCCCGTCTGCCACTGCCTGATCCATTGTGTAGCGGTCAATCTCTTCTCCAAAAGTCTGATATGTCTCATCGATTGGAGTTCCTGTAAAACCGACAAAAGTTGCATTCGGAAGTGCTTCTCTAAGAACTTTTGCATATGGTTTTGAAACTAAGGCTTTCATATTCTGGTCTGCATCTTTGGTGAACTTAATTTGTTTTGCATTTTCCAGCTGAGTTCTATGAGCTTCATCGCTAAAACAGATGATATTGTTTCTTTCGTTTATCAAGCCAATCGGATCATCCTTTCTGTCACAGAATTTTTGGATTGTCGTAATATAAAATCCACCGGACTCACGAATCTTTAATTCATCCCCAAGTTCTTTTCTGGTCTTTACAACTTTTACTTCTCCGAGACTCAAGAATTCTTTTGATTTTCCAAAAAGCTTGATGCTCTGTTTCTGCAAGTCGTCACGGTCTACAATCATTAAAACTGTAGGTGAACCAAGTTCTTTTGTACAACGGAGACTGAGCTGACGAGCCAAAAATGCCATTGTATAAGTCTTTCCACAGCCAGTGGCGCCAAAATAAGTTCCGCCTTTTCCACTATGGGTGATTACTGATTTTTTTATGCTTTCCCTTAAAAGTCGTGTTGCAAAAAACTGAGGATAACGGCAGACAATTTCAACTTCATTTGCATCAAAGATTTTATCTTGAAAGTAGACATAATCTCTGAAGATTTCAAGAAATCTTGCAGGAGAATAAACACCGTATACAAGACATTCAAATTCATCTAAAGAAGAATCTGCAATTGGTTCGTCATCGTTTGTTCGTCGCCATGTATAAAAATGCTCATACGGAGTTTTTACTGTGCCGAGTCTTGTCTTTACTCCGTCACTGATACATGCCAAAGGACAGTAATGGAGAAGATGGGGAATATCTCTCCAGTAACGGACGGTAATCTGCTCAAAAGCATCGTGAATCGTTGCCTTGTCATCAGCAGGATTTTTCAGCTCAATAATACAAAGCGGAAATCCATTAACATAAAGGAGAACATCCGGACGGCGATTTTTCTTTTCGTTGTTATTTATGTATTCTACAGTGAACTGATTTACGACCTTAAAAATATTTTTGTCCGCATCGTCAAAATTAATAAAGTTTATTGTGCGAGGAATACCGTCACTGCCGGTAAATTGGAGACCATCAATAAAATGATTATAGGCTTTGTGCAAAGTTTCAAATTCAGACTGACCACCAAGAAGACGCATTGTGTCGCAGATTTGAGTAATGTCTTCTTCCGGCAAATCAGGATTAGAGTCTTTTAAAAACGATTTCAAATCTTCAAGGATAAGAGTTTCATCCAGTTTTGAGCGGACAATATCTTCTCCTGCTTGATAGGTCCATCCGGCGTCTTCAAGATACTGGATGAAGACATTCTCAAAATCGTATTCACAAAATCTGCCGTTGAATTGTTTTAGGTTTGCCATAAGACTATATCTCCTAAACATTTCGATCAAAATCACATGCAGTTGCGAGTTTGTCTAGCATTTCTTCACCAAAAGTCTCATAAATATCTTTCCAGTCCACACTTTCAGTTGTCTTTTCTGCCATAAGGCGGAGCTTAATACTTCCTTTGTTTATCATTTCTTCAAAAGTGGCTTTTTTTGAGTGAGGTTCTAGATTTGAAAATTTTGAATTTACATTTCGCTGAATAATACAAAGGTTTCCAAAATTATCTACCTCTTCTTGTTTCCATTTCATAAAAGTGCCTTCTGAAGGATGTTGTGGGAACCAATGCTCTACAGAAGTTCGATATTCAAAATTGAAATCTTTGTATTTTCTTGGATGCTCTTCCCATAAAAGATAATCAAGATAATTAAAAGCAATATGCGGAGTTTCAACGCCCATATTCTCATAATTATTCTGACTAAATAAGTTTTCTCTAACCGACTTACTAATAATTGATTTTAATTCTTCTTGAAACTCTTCATTACTTGGCTTTTTTTTGCCAAGCTTATAAAGCCAGAGCAGAGATTCTGTAATCCAGTGCATAATCTTAGGAGATGTAAAAGAAACACGCATTGCAGCTTGAAGCATTAAATTATGCTTTGTCTCAAAAGTTTCTGTATAATAGGCGGTTTCTTCTTTACTTTTGTTAAGCCATTTTAGACTCCAGTCACCGTCTCTATTCTCTTCATTATACTCTCTCTTAATAATGTAATTATCCATTAAATATCTGCATTTTAAGAGACAATCCAAAAAGTTTATTGAAAAGTTTTTGTCAATTTTCTTTTTTTCAAAAAGCAAATTGTATTCTTCCAAAAGTCTGATATCTTCTATCAGGCGAGGTAACTGAATTTTCAATTCCTCAGAAGCAATATAAACTCTCAATACATGAAGCAAAAAATACGTAAAATTTACAGGAGATTCAAATCTAACTTTTTCTCCATCTTTTGGAAGAACATCAAGCTTAAATTCGTCAGGCTTACTATCCAATATTAGATTGAGTTTTTCAGAGAAATCATCTGTTTTTCTTTTTCGTTGCTTTTCATTGCTTATACTTACAGTTTTCAAATACTCTTCAAACTTAGGAAAATTATCCCAATTATTTTTTCCAAATAATTTTTCACGTATAGGCTTGGACATATTCATTTGAACATATCCTGTCATATTACTACAAGCCTCCCAAATTTCAGCAAATTGATTACGAATTTCTGATTCATCAATTAATTCCATAAATTTAGCTTTTAACACATCATGTTGTTCAAGTTGTTCTCCACGAGTATTCATGATTTCGAAATATCTGTTTAAGTCTGTTCCTTCTGGAACTTCAATTCTATATAAAACAACTTTTAACAGTTTTTTCTTGAATTCTTCTTTGTTTATTTTATCGATAGTAAATTTCGTGTTGATTATTTCTTTTCCATAATAAAGAGTTTCCTCAATATCTGATTCGTTGATTTTTTTGTTACTATCATTTTCTATCATATTTTGAAGAGTTAGATTTGATCTTTTCCTACAGTCAAAAAACAGATTCTGTTTCATTTCTGCTTCAAGAAAAGAAAGAATCAAAAATAAAGTAGTTAATCGTTGTTGACCATCAATTACTTCAAAACCATCATTTCTTTTATAAACAATCAAGGAGCCAACATAATAGTTATCACTTTCATTTCCCCAGATATCTTCAATTAGTTGATTTATCTCATCATCAGACCATGCATAAGCCCGTTGATAAAGGGGTACAATATATTTATCAGATTTATTGAATATATTTTTTTTTGTAGTTTCATATACTCTAAGTTCCATTGGATCCATTTTATTCAACTCCATTTAATTGTTTTAAATCTGCATATAAATTATTCCAAGAATCAGCTTTGTTCGCTTGGTCATTTTCTCTTTTAATTGAGACGGAAACATTTGCTATTTGAGTATGTTTGGTTGCATGTGTGATTAAATAAAAAAATGGAATTTCATTTGTCGTATCACCGCAATCTCCAATAGCGTATTTGTTAATAGAAGCATAACTAAGAGACCATCTGTCTACGCGTAGCATAAAAGTCCATGAAAATAGTTTTTTTACAACCCTCTCATCAAGATTTTTAAATCGATCATAATATGCTAATAAAACACAATAGAACAAATTCTTACAATGGCAATAACCTGCACCACCATCATCATGATTATCTATAATTTTTTTTAGCTCTGGATATTTTTCAAAGACTTCTTTTTTTAAGTATTCAAGTAATGGCAAATAATAATGAACCATTTCAAAGAAGTCTTTTCCTGCAACAATAGGTTCTGTAATTTGAAAAATTGGCATTGATTTTATTGTTCGTTTTGCATATGTATACGAACAGTCGTGTCTTATGCCTTTATAGCTATCAATATCATCTGTTGAAAAAGTCCATGTTTTTTCTTTTTCAGCCCAATTAAGAATTGGAAAAAGATAATCATCAAACAGATTTTCAATTTTGTTTTCTTTCTTATTTTTTCTGCTTTTCAAAGAGCGGTCCATTTCTTCCCAACTTTCAACAACTCGTTGCATTTCAAAAAGATCATTATTCATCTCTCGTAAATGATATGCTTTTAGTAAATCATGAGGATATAAAGCTTTACCACGAGCATTTTGGGAGTCGAATAATTGAAAAGCTTCTTCTTGCTTTTCCACAGTTATTACTACAACTTCAAGTAAATCAACAAAAGCAGTAAGAATTGCTTTTTTATATTCAATATCTTTTAAAGAAAACCAATCCTTGATTACTGAATAATTTTTACACAAATGAAACTTTGTATTATTATCTTCAAGTTTCATATCAATAAAATCAGTTTTCTTTGGATTCAGATACTTTTGTAACAAATAAAAAGAAACAATTCTTTGTTGTCCATCAATTACATCTAGTGTTTTATCTTCTTTGTTATTGTGAAGTAAAACCGTTCCAATCCTATATTTAAAGTTTTTATTTCTAAGTTCTTTCTTTTTTTCTAATGCAATATCTATATCTGTAAGGAGTTCCTCAATATTTTTTTTAGTCCATTTATATGGACGTTGATACGGAGGAATTCTAAGATTTTTTGTATCTAAAAGATTTTGTATAGATTGTAGTTTTATTTCATTCAAAATAGTATACTCCTTATTTTATTCAATTGAACCTATAACTTCTTGCATTTTCTCAATTGATTTTTTTACTTCTTCAGGTGTTTCTATATCATTTTCTGGATTTTCGGGATGATGTACTCTATTTCTAATATACATGGATAATGTATAATCAAAGTGAGAACCGTTTCTATTATCAATATATTCTTTTGTAGGATATCCTGATAATTTACTTTTTAACCAAGAATCAAAATTTCTTTGACCAGCAACATTATCAATATCCCTTGCCCTAGTTTCTAGATAACCAAATAGTTCATCATGATACTCAGATGATATTTCTCCGAATACAAGATAATTAATTTCATTTAACGATGGGCTTGGTAAATAATGAGTTTCAACCAATTTTATTTTTTTAGAACCAGCTTCTTCATCAATAATTCGAATGTCATCAAATTTTAGTTCTTTTACAACAACAGAGCTGTGTGTTGTTATTACCACTTGAGTATCATCATTAGAAGATATACGTTTTAATGCATCGATAAGCATTCGCTGGTGTTCATAATGCTGAGAAGTTTCAGGTTCTTCAATCGCATAAATAATGCCTCGGTTATTAAATTCTGTTTTCTTCTTTTCTGCTTCTGCTTGAAAGAAACTCAGTAATATAAGCCGTTTTACACCGCTACCACGTTTATTAATAGGAATATCATTATTACTTGCAATTGATACCTTTTTAAAAACATCTGCCCATTTTAAGCTTTCAACACCTGGGATTTTGGGTTCAAGTGTATTTGCTAGAGTTTCATTTATATTTTTTAATTTATCCAAAGTGTCAGAAGCAATACTTTGTAATTCTTTAAGTACTGTATCAGAAATTTCTTTCAACTTATTCTGAATATCTTCTGTTGAAATAATTTGCTTTACTGCAGTTTGTAATGGGTCTTGAACTTCATCATCAGTATCTGTATTTTTACGATCTGCCTGAAACAAAGAATACAATGGTAAATAATCCTTTAATTTTTCCCAAATACTCTTGATTCCATCCGTATCTCCCTTAGATACATCAAGCTCAATTTCTTTTAATTGTAAATCATCATTATAGTGATTCCAAATAGCCTTTCTCATCAATGAGTTTACGCTTTTATTTTCACAATCAATACTATTATCTGTAATAATTTTCTTTAACTCAGTATTTTTCTTACACAAAAGTTCACCACAATTAGAGTTAGTCGGATGATTTGCTTTTATAAAAACTTTTTCTTTAGTAGTTGCATTGGGATATCGCTTTACTATTTCCAAGTCGCCATTTTGATTTAACAAATATTCATCTTTTAAATTGGTCAGATAAGTTGCATCAAGCTGGATTTCATCAGGTAGATTATCAAAGCAAGCTGAAAAGACGATTTCATTATCTTCATTAGCAGCACATTCTTTGTTGATGTCATCTTTATCAAGAGGAATTAATTGTTTACTATCACCACCATTAAAGAAAATATTCATGGCTTCAAGGATAGTAGATTTACCTATATCATTCCTTCCAACAAAAGCTGTGAGGTCGTTAATATTTATAGTAATTTCATCACTATAACCACGGAAATTTTTAATTTTGAATACTTTTAAATTCATTTACCTTTTCTCCTATTTAAATACTATGTGCAGCCTTCTGTACCAGAGCCGGGCAGAGGTTGCTTATTTTTTCTCTTGCCTCTTTTGCTATGCGTTTGCATTCTTCGTAGCAGTTGTAGAGGTCTACGATTTTTTGTTGAATTTGGATTGGGGGTATAGCAATCTGAATATCGTGAAATCTATCAAAATCAAGATTTGAACGTACGCTTGAATCACTTAGGAACCAACCTAGCCTATCCATTTCAGAACGCTTGAAATTCATCATTAAATATTCAGGGAGAATATTGTTGTCTACTACAGAATATGTTGTATAGGCCGGTGATACCAAACCATCTACACTTTCATTATAAAGCCCGAAACGAATACACACATCACGACCAGTCTGCATACCTGAAAATACAAATTTTCCCTTTGAAATAACTTTGTATTTTGATTTATCAAGTCCTTCTGTGGTTGCCACGGAAGGCATAAAAGTTTTATCACGGTTAATACCTAAAAACTCTAAGTCTCGATTTTCTGAATTGATTTTTTCGTCTATTGCAATCAAATCGCCTAGTCGCTTCTTTTCATACTTCTTCTTACAATCCACAATGAATGCTTCGCAGCTTTTTGAAAGCGGCTCCAGGAGTTTTTCGTTTTCTTCTGCAAGTTCTTTTAGGCCGTTGTAAACTGCAACAAGTTCTCTTTGTGTCTCGATTGATGGGAGCGGAATTTTTATTTCTGCCATATTATCCCAGTTAAAGAATTCCGTTGCACTTCCCCATGAATCACGGCGAACGGCTCTATCAAATTCATCTCTTAAAAAGTTTATGTATAGATAATCTGGATTTAGCACATTCGCATCTTTAACTTTAAATACTATATAATCCTCAGTGCAAATATAAATTTGATTTGTAGAGTTGTAACCAAGCCCCAATCTTTCACCGTTTCTTGTCGTTCTTCGATTAAAAGCGAAATAATGCGGTTTTATTATTGAAAATGGAGTCAAATCTCTGCCATCAAGATTCGCCTTTGTTTTCATAAATTCTTTTGTATTGGAAACTCCACGAACAAATTCTAATCCATATTTTCCATCAGAATTCACTTCGTTACATTCAATAATATAATCCCCAAGTCTAACCCAAGGTGCATTTTCAATCTTACTTGCAGTCATAATCTTATTCCGTCATTTATCCGTCAGTAGAGTTCGCTCTTCAACATTTTCCAGCACTTTCATCTGCTGGATGGCTATTCTAGTTTCTTTTCTAAAGTGGTCGAATTCGACCACTTTGAAGTCGGGACTATAATTTTTTTCCATAAACTTCTTCCTATAACTTCACCTTGTACTTCTGTGTAGGGCTTTTGGGAGAATCGGGCTGAGTCATCTCTATCAGTCCTAAAGCCAAGGCAGGTTTTATATAATCATTCATCAAAGTTGGCCTGTGCTTTAAGCCTAGTTCTTGAAGGATTTCTTTAGTGGAAAGCGGACAAGTTTTCAAACATTCAACAAGTCTTTTTACTTGTTCGGTTACTTGTTCGGTTACTTGTTCGGTTACTTGTTCGGTTACTTGTTCGGTTACTTGTTCGGTTTTTAACGTCAGACTTTTTTGTGCGTCCCAGGAAAATTCATCATTCAGGGGAACGGTAATCCTAAAAACATCGCCTTCTGAAAATTCTGGATTCGCACCCGAATATTTATATGAATATTTGAACAGCTTTCTTACGCCAGAACCAAGCTTGTCCGAATAACCGATATTCCTAAAGAATGATGCTATGAGCGGATTTTTTGCATAAGGCTCAAGATTTTCTGGAGTGATCATTCCGTCTTTTCTTGCGCGGTTTGCATTTTCCACATACATCCTGTCTTTTTCGATAATGAATTTTGCCTGATAGCCGCTTGAAAATTCTCTGTGCATCAAAGTATTCACAATCATTTCGCGGGCAAGGATGTTTCTGAGAGAAAGCCTTATTTTTCCGTCTTCAAGATAAAACTTGTCCAAAAGATGTTTTGTCGCAAATTCAAAAAGCCTGTCATAACTTTCTATTAAATTCGTCTCCACAATCAACCTGTCGTCATATCGGTCAACATTCACTTTTCTAAGCAATGCATCTGTTGAATAAGTTGGGGCGACATCACGAATCACTTCATCTTTTCCAAGAAGCATAACTGCGGCAAGATTAAATCCCTTTTCCCCAGTAACCCGATCTTCTGTGTAAAGTCCCGCGCTTTTCAAAAGTTCCTCATCATTTAACTTTTCCCATGGATGACTTCCTGCGGAATTATTTTTTGCCATGGTTCTAACAAGCGGAAGTAAGTCCAGTCTCAAATCTTCAAAATGAACATAAGGATAAACTTTGCGTTCCGTAAAGATTTCCTGCTTGCGGATGTACATTTGCGCAATATCTGAGGTTGAAGAAACTTTTACATCTGAATCATTGATGCGATTATATATCACCTTTTTAAAACTAATCACATCGCCCGAAACTGGTACATGAATGTGAATAAGAGTTTTTCCTTCATAAGTGATAATTTCTGGATCAAGCGTAAGTGTTGGAGAAAAAAGATTGGGATTTGCCAAAACCGTGATGAAATTCTTAATCATGGACGGAGCTGCTTTTTCCGGCACACCATTTACAGTTCCATCATCAAGGATTCCAAGATAAATATCTCCGCCAAATCTATTTGAGAACGAACAAACAGTTTCGTAAACATCGTGTTCAATATTTCCACCACAACGCTTGAATTCAACAGAAAC
The DNA here is from genome assembly GCA_002448445.1 of Treponema sp. UBA6988. Classification (GTDB taxonomy): domain Bacteria; phylum Spirochaetota; class Spirochaetia; order Treponematales; family Treponemataceae; genus Treponema_D. The sequence goes on along the minus strand of DJYC01000100.1, from coordinate 11,014 downwards.
CGTTTCGCCAATTTGCCTTATTTTATCAAGTTTTTCTGCTCTGCTAGATTCCATACCCAAGTCCTTCAAAAGCTTCTTTGATTTTTGCAGTATTGGCTTCATGTGCTTTTAAGAGTTCACTTACAGCTTTGCTTGTTTCTTTTAATGTTGCGTCATAGTCAATATTGGTGTCACGGTCTACAAATTCAATATAGCGGCTTGGAACAAGAGAAAAGTTATTTGCTTTGATTGTTTCAAAATCCACGCTTCTGTAAAGTTCTGCTTCTGCGTAGTTCTTTCCGTCTGTTCCTTCTTCCTGCCATTTGCGGTAAATCTCTGTTGCTTTTGAAATCTGTTCTGATGTAAGAGCATATTTCTTCTTCTGCATATTCTTTACGGCGTTATTCCATTCATCTCCAGTCCAGCTTCTTAAATCCATAAAAAGAATTTCTTTTGAACGGTCGCGAAGGTTTCTGTCTTTTGATTTTCCGCCTTTTTTATTGTTGTTCAAAATCCACAAAGTTACGCTGATGTCAGTGGTGATGAACAATTCTCTTGGAAGAACAATAATTGCTTCAACTTTGTCATTTTCAATTAATTTTTGTCGGATAATTGGTGCTGTTCCGTCTGCGTCTCCCAATGCTCCGTTTGCAAGAAGAAAACCTGCTATGCCCTTATTCGGTTTTAAGTGACTGAGAATGTGCAAAATCCATGCATAGTTTGCATTGCTTTCTGGAGGCAGTGCGTAATCAACCCAACGGCTGTCATTCGTTTTCATCGTGTCTGAATCGAACCAGCCTTTAAGATTAAACGGCGGATTTGCCATGATGTAGTCAAAAGAAATTCCTTTGTGCAAATCAAGTCGGAATGTATTTTCTGCTTCTGCTCCAAGATTATGGCTAATTCCGCGAAGGGCAAGATTCATTTTTGCAAGACGATATGTTGCAGGCTCTTTTTCCTGACCATAAACATTAATTCTTGAGATATCACCTTTCTTGGCTTCAATTAAAGCGGCGCTCTGGACAAACATTCCGCCAGAACCACAGCAAGGGTCGTACAAGGTTCCGTCAAAAGGCTGGATAAAACTTGCAATCAATTCAACTACATCATGTGGAGTATAAAATTCGCCATCTTCTTTTGTAGCGTTTACAGCGAATTCTTTAAGAAAGTATTCGTAAACATAACCGATTAAATCTCTTTGTGTTCCGAACTGCTTGTGGGTAATCTTTGTTACCTCATCAACAATCTGCTTGATGTCATTCGGGGCAAGATTTCTTGTAGTAAAAGTACCTTCAACAAAGCAGCCTTTTAGCTGTTCGCTTGTGTTAGAAAGACTGCGGAGAGCTGTATCAAGAGCAACATTCAGCCCGCTTGCAGATGTATTGATAATTGTGCTCCAGCGGGATTCTTCAGGCAGGTAAAATGTTCCGTCTGTAAATGTCGGGTCATCGATGAATGCGGCCTTAACATTCGGGTCGTTTATATCCATTCCACGTTCAACGAGCTGGGCTTTAAGCTTTTCTATTCCGTCATCAAATTTTTCTCCAATAAATCGGAGAAAAACAAGAGTGAGCATCATGTCACGCTTTTCGAAAAATGAACCTGAGTTTTTTGCATTGCGAAGGATGTCCCTACACTTAAAAAGAACATCATCTATATTTAGCGGTTTATCTGCTTTTGATTTTGCTTTTGCCATATCCCCATTATACCACAAAATCGAAGAAATTAAAAGTTTGCAAAAAAGGCTTGTGTAAAATACGCGCAAGGGATTGGAGCCGCGCCGGAGGCGTTCCCGGTGGGTGAATCGTTAGGGGAGTTTTTAGTGATGATTAAAATGGCACTGCGGGCAGGATGAAAAGTTTTTAGGAACAACCACCGGGAATGGAGCGCGCAAGACGCGGAACGGCGGAAAGCCCGGTTTTTGCGAAAGCAAAAATGCGCCCATAAAAAAAGCCCTGCAACAAATGAGTTACAGGGCATTGCGATAAAGTTTATGTTATTACAAACCGTACGTGGCTATAAAGACACCGGCTGCAATTGCGGTTCCGATAACGCCAGAAACGTTGGGGCCCATTGCATTCATCAGGAGGAAGTTTGAAGGATCATATTCCTGACCAACTTTGTTTGCAACGCGGGCTGCCATTGGAACTGCAGAAACACCGGCTGAACCGATAAGCGGATTGATTTTCTTTCCTTTCGGGAGGAAGAGGTTCATGATTTTTGCCATGCACAAACCGCCAGCTGTAGCCACAGCGAATGCCACGAGTCCAAGAAGGATGATTCCGGCAGACTCTGGGCGAATGATGTTTTCAGGAGTCATCTGGCTTCCGACGCCAAGAGAAAGCAAAATGGAAACGATGTTCATAAGTTCGTTTTCCATTGTCTTTGAAAGGCGCTGTACGCAACCTGCTTCGTGTACAAAGTTACCGAATGCAAGCATACCGATAAGCGGTGCTGCAGGCGGCAAAAGGAGGATTGTAAGAATAAGGAGCATGAGCGGGAACAACACGCGCTCAGTCTTGCTTACAGGGCGAAGCTGATCCATGTGAATCAGGCGTTCCTTCTTTGTGGTAAGAAGCTTCATGATTGGTGGCTGAATCATTGGAACAAGTGCCATGTATGAATATGCGGCAACTGCAATTACAGCCATAAGCTCTGGTGCAAGCTTGCCGGAAACGTAGATTGATGTAGGACCGTCCGCGCCACCGATGATTGCGATTGCACATGCCTGCATGATGTTGTAGTTAAGTCCAAAGATGTCCATTACGGCAACGCCAAAGAGCGTAAAGAATACGCCGAACTGTGCGGCACCGCCAAGGATTGCAGTCTTTGGGTTAGCGATAAGCGGGCCAAAGTCCGTCATTGCGCCAATGCCCATAAAGATGAGCATGGGGAAGAATTCGTTTCCAACACCAGCCTTGTAGATGATTGCAAGCATACCGTCGGGAAGGTTACCCATACCAGCACCCGGAATGTTTACAAGAATCGTACCGAATCCAATCGGGATAAGGAGAAGCGGTTCAAATCCCTTTGCAACTGCAAGGTATACAATAAGGAAGCCGACCGCAATCATGATTACGTACTGCCAGCCTGGCTTTGCGGGAGAGTTTGCAAGTTCTGCCTCGCCAGCCTTCTTTTTTGCTTCAGCTTCCAAAGCCTTTCTTTGAGACTCTGCCCTTTCCTCTGCGGTTTCCTGATGAATCATCTTGTAGATACCGGTGGACTTTCCAATGTTCCTGATGAACTGTGTTACGGAAATGTCCTTTGAACCGTGCCAGTCTTCCGTACCTACGATTACCCTTTCAAGACCTTCGCTATTTTGGGTCGCAGCAGCACTGCCGTCACTTGCCAAAGCCTTTGTACCAAAGGAAACAACTCCAGCGGCAAAAAGCATGACAAGCATGATAAGGAATATTTTCTTGCTATACTGAACTTTTGAATTCATATCTTTCTCCAGTCCTTAGTTGATTTCTGCTACGGGCTGACCGTTTGCAACCTGGCTGCCAACAGTAGAAAGGAAGTGAACCTTACCGTCTGCGCCAGCCTTGATTTCAAGCTCCATCTTCATGGACTCAATGATGATGATGTTGTCCGTTGCCTTTACTGTAGCGCCTTCTGAAACGCATGTGCGGAGGAGTACGCCTGCAACAGGGGCATTTACCTTCTTTCCATTTCCGGAAGCAGGTGCTGGGGCACTAGCCTGGGCAGCTGGAGCAGCAGGTGCCGGTGCAGCAACAGGAGCTGGAGCAGCCTTTACCACGCCGCCGATTGTAGCAAGAACCTGTCCGTTTGTAATCTGGGTTCCAGTTGGAACTGTATATGTGATTGTTCCGTCTTCTGTAGCCTTTACTTCAAGCTCCATCTTCATGGACTCAACGATGATTACAGTCTGTCCCTTAGAAACCTTTGTGCCGTTTGCAAAGCACTGCTTAAGCAAAGTACCCGCAACAGGAGCCTTAACGTCAACACCGCCAACTGCTACTGGAGCTGAAGCTGCAGCCGCAGGAGCTGAACCTGCCGCACCGAATGCAACCGTATAAGGTGTTCCGTTTACAGAAATATTTCCCTTTCCGTCTGAAGTAACAGAATAAGAAGTGCTGTTTACTGTGATTGTGTAAGAGCCGCCCTTTGAAGAAGATTCAGAAGCAGGAGCTGCAACCTTGCCGAATGTTTCCTTTGCGTCTACAGGGCCGTTTGCGCGGTTCTTAAAGAAACCAGGAGCAACCTTCGGGAACATTGCGTATGTAAGAACGTCTTCCTCAGAACCATTGCCGCCGTTTGCCTTTGCCTCTGCAACCATCTTGTCCCATTCAGGCTCAATCTTGTCTGCAGGACGGCAAGTAAGGACTTCATCCATCTTGTTCTGCTCAAGAGCCTTCTTAACAAGGTCCTTGTTTGGTTCAGCAGGAAGCTTTCCGTACTTTCCAACAAGAAGGTCGCGGAATTCCTGGGTCATGTTGTTGTAGCGGCCAAAGAGTACGTTGAATACAGCCTGAGTTCCAACAATCTGGCTTGTAGGTGTTACAAGAGGAACATAGCCTACGTCCTTGTGAACAAGTGAAAGTTCCTTAAGAACGTCGTCCATTTTGTCTGCCTTACCCTGCTGCTTAAGCTGGCTTTCCAAGTTGGAGAGCATACCGCCCGGAACCTGGGAAGTAAGGATGCGTGTATCTGCACCAAGGAATTTGGACTCAAGAGAAGCGTAGTGTGTGCGTACTTCGCGGAAGTAAGCGGCAATTTCAAGAAGAGCCTTTGTGTCAAGGCCAGTGTCGTATTCAGTGCCCTTGAGCATTTCTACAACAGTTTCTGTAGGGCTGTGGCTTGTACCCATAGCCATTGAAGAAATTGCAGTGTCAAGAACGTCTGCACCTGCTTCTGCTGCCTTAAGCTCTGTGGCAACAGAAAGGCCTGTCGTTGAGTGTGTGTGGATTTCTACAGGAAGGTCGCAAGCCTTCTTTACAGCCTTTACAAGGTCGTATGCAACATAAGGCTTGAGCAAACCGGACATATCCTTAATACAGATTGAATCTGCACCAAATTCTGCATAAGTCTTTGCAAGCTCTGCATATTTTTCTATTGTATGGTAAGGAGTTACGGCATAAGAAATTGCCATCTGAACATGCTTGCCGGTCTTTTTAGCGGCCTTTGTAGCGCGCTCAAGGTTGCGTGGGTCGTTACAGGCATCAAAAATGCGGAAAACGTCAATGCCGTTCTTTGCACAGGCTTCAACAAACTTGTCTACAACATCGTCTGCATAGTGGCGGTATCCCAAAAGGTTCTGTCCGCGCAAGAGCATCATAATCTTATTATTAGGCAAAGCGGCGTGGAGCTTGCGCAAGCGTTCCCACGGATCTTCGTTCAAAAAGCGGATACAGCTGTCGTATGTAGCTCCACCCCAGCCTTCAACTGCCCAGTAACCAATCTTGTCAATCATGGGGCATGCGGGGAGCATATCTGCCGTAGTCATGCGTGTAGCGTGCAGTGACTGATGGGCATCGCGTAAAACCAATTCGGAAATTCCAACCTTAGACATAAAAACCTCTCTATAATTTACGGAAATCTTCCATATATAATATTTTCTTGTTAAGCGAGTAAAAAAGCGGCTAAATTTTAGGCTTCTTTCTCATGGATGGCAGCGGCAATTGCTGCAACAAGGGCACCATTGTCTGCCTGGGAAGCTGCTGGGGCAATGCCAGAGGCGGCAGAAGCAGCAGGCGGTTCAGCCTTGTCCCAACCAAAAAGATGAATCACGCCGTGAAGCAGATTCATTGCTCCGATCATTATAATCAGAAACGCAAAAACCACACACATTCCGAGCAAAGTCAAAATTCCGCTCTGCTCCAGCATCTGGGCGATAGTCATAAGTCCTCCAAAAGAAAAAACGAAAAATTCGGTTGCATACAAATATAAAGAATTTTTTGGAATTATACAATAGATGTTCTTTGATTTGGAGCCACTTTTATGGTTAAACTGTGCCCGGCACTCCGTGACCGGTCAAACTCCGCGGCATTTTATCCTGTAAAACAAGTAGCGCCACGGACGGCGCGACATTAGTTGGCAAACGAAACTGGCAAGTTTTCGCCAGAAAACTTGCGGGATAAAATGCCACGGAGGGCATTTTATCCCGCTTTCCAGGGTTCCGCTTTCGCTCCAGCCTCCTCACTTCGTTGCGGTGGCCGGCTACGCCGCCCTTCCAATCGGGGCTAGGCTCTATTTGTATTCGCTGGCTACAAAAAAGGCGTACTTTCCTATCTTGCAGGCAACGCCGAAATCCTTCACACGCAGGGAAAAAACTATATTCTGGACAGCATAGACGATTATATAAAAAATCATCCTTTATCAATATAATTTTCGCACCACAGACTTTGTCCTAAGAATTTTTACAGATTCAACGCAAAGCAAAAAATCTGTGTGATGATGCCCGGTTTGCGCTTGCATGATTGTTCCTGTAACCCGATAGCGCACGCCGGTTTTTAGCGATATGTCCCGATTCATAAGAATAAGCTGCATGGCAGAATTCAGCACCACTTCCTCTGCCTCTTCGCCACACCATTCAACGACTTTCCCATCGCACTTTTGTCCCCAATCAGGAATAAGGACAAAAAACTTTTCAATATCATCTTCTTCAGGATTCTCTCCATAACCAGGCGCACCATAAGTAACCATTTCACCAACAAGTCCGGTAACAGTTACTTTCTTGCCGCTATTTTGTGCCCACAATGCAGAAAACGCAAAAACCAAAAAAAGCAGGCATAATGATTTCTTCATATTTCGATTCTCCTTGCAAATCATTATATTACGAAAAATGCATTTTATGCAAAATGTACACATAGAAGACATCATTGTCCGTAGCGCAAGACAAGCTCTCCGCGGTCGCCAACGCCGGTCTTTTCGTAGATGATGGAGATGTAGTTTTCTACGGCGCGCTTTAGCTTCTCCTGGACATTTCGAGATTTTAAATCAATTCGTGTATAGTAAAAAAGGAGACATGGCATCAAAATTCTATCTTGTCCAGGATGACCTGCCCTTCATACTGCTTAAGAAACATAATCATATAAATTGGCAGATACGTCACCTTTCCTTTTTTTGAAACATTGCAGTTTGCAAAAACGATTCCTTCGTCCATCTGATACTCTGGGTTTGAAAGGCAGTTGTTCATGGCGGAATGAATCGTGTAATCCTTGCCGCTCTTAATCTCCAAAGGCAGAACCTTGTTCTTGTGTTCAATCACAAAATCCAGCTCCCCCAGACGGTTTGAATTATAATAGTAGAGTTTGTACCCTTTTGAACGAAGTTCCTGTGCCACAACATTTTCGTAGATTCCACCGGCGTTCAGGCTTTGATTTTTTGTAAGGAGCATGGTCTTTGTACTCATTCCGTATTCCGACGTAAGCATTCCAACATCAGAAAAATAGAGTTTGAACAGACTGCTCTTTTCGTTTAGCTTTAGCGGAATCCGAGGCTCCGTACTGTTAAAGACAGTCAATGCAACACCAGCGTTTTTTAGCCATAGGAAGGTGTTCTGCACCCGCTCAAAATGAAGTCCGTTTTTCAAATCAGAAACAACATACCTCCTGTTTTGCTTAAGGAGTTCAGAAGGAATCAGCTCATAGGCATTTGTAAGAATCAGCCTCTTATCCGCTGCCTCGTACTGGGTAAAATCAAGTTTGTACAGTGCCTGAATGTCGCGGTGAATCTGCATCACATCATTGACATTTCCTGTGTCGGCAAAACGGCTCACGGCTTCCGGCATTCCACCCACCACAAGATAGCGTATAAACAAATCAAGCATCTTCTGATTCACTGCATCCATGACGGGAGTACGGTTTACAAAAGAATCGCGAAGGCTTGCAAGAACAGTTTCGCTAATGTTCGTAATTTGCAAAAACTCCTCAAAATCAAGCGGGAACATTTCCACAGTCATCATATAGCCCACTGGTGCAGATGAAAGGTTCGTAAGCTCCACTCCAAGCAGAGAACCACTCAGGACATAGCGGAAACTTCCCTCTTCAACAAAAAACTTTATTTTTGTAATCATGTCCTTGTATTTCTGGACCTCATCTATAAAAATAACTGTCTTGCCCTTCTCTATTTTCTGCTCGCTCAAAGTTGAAAAACCTATCACAAGATCCTCAACTGTATTTGCATTTTCAAGGACTCTGACCGCCGCCGGAGTTTCTATGAGGTTGATTTCAAACAGATTTGCACCCTCGGCTTTCATTACAGACCTTACCGCATGGGTTTTTCCAACCTGCCTTGCCCCCGTTACGAGCAGAGCCTTTTTATCTCCGTCCTCATACCATTTGCTTATGATTTTCTCGCTTTTACGCCTTAAATCCATAAAAATTCCCCTGTCACCTTTATTTTATCAAATCATGTCAAAAAAACAAGGCAAATTTTAGCGTTCTTGTCAAAAATACATATAAATTTTAGGCAAATTTGTCAAAAACACAAAAATCATTACTGGCCGTAGCGCAGGACAAGCTCTCCGCGGTCGCCAACGCCGGTCTTTTCGTAGATGATGGAGATGTAGTTTTCTACGGCGCGCTTTTTTATGTTCAGGCGGTTTACAATTTCGTCGTTGGAAAGGCGCTGCAGGAGAAGGTCCATCACTTCTTTTTCGCGGCGGGTAAGGGCATCGGTAATTTTGTTGTATTTTATAAGGTTAGTCTGAAGTTCCGCCTGGATGAATTCACCGCCACCGTTTATTTTTTCCATGCAGTCAAGGAGTTCCTCGGAACTGGCATTCTTTGAGATATAGCCGCTTGCACCGCTGTCCATGGCATTCTGCACCATGCCTGCCGCAAAGAACATGCTGTACACAATTACCCTAACGTCCGGGTAAAGCGAATGGATTTTTTGAATAAAGTCAAAGCCGGTGTTCTCTCCGTAAAAGTTCAGGTCGCTGATAAGGACAGAAGGTAGCATCCCCTCTTTTTGCATACGCTCAAAATCTTGGTAGGCCTGCTCATGGGTTCCAGAGTCCCCCATGCAAACCCAGTCAGACTGGGTCATAATCCAGTTCTTTGTTCCAGACCGAAGCATCTCGTGGTCATCAATAATATAAAAAGTCTTCCGCATTACAACACCACCTTTATCTGTGTGCCACAGTCTGCCTCCGAGCGGTAAACAACGCTGCCACCCAAAAGCTGAACACGCTCCACAATGTTCCTTATTCCAAAATGCAAATCTTTTATGTTAGAAAAAATTCCACCGTTAATCTGTTCAACCATATCTTCGCTCATTCCAACGCCGTCATCGGATATGATTATTTTTAGCCTGTCGTCCGTATCCTTTCTGAACAAAACAGTAACCTCGCTTGCGTGGGCATGCTTTTGTATGTTCTGAAAAGCTTCCTGTATTATGCGGTACATGCTCATCAGCTGAACGTCGCTCCAGACAGAAAAATCAACAGTGTCCTCTGCAACTATGCGAAGGTCAAAATTATCGCCAGTGCCGTTAAAAATCTTTCCGGCCAAAAGTTCAAGCGCACCAATCATGTCGTCAGCGGATATTGCGGGAGGAGTAAGGTTGTAGCATAGCTTACGGATGTCTTCTATGTTCTGGTTCTGGGTACTGATGATTTTTTCTGCGGCTGCCTTATCCGAAAGGTTTTCTGCAAGCAAAGAAACGTAGCGCATACTCTGGGCAACAGTGTCGTGAAGTTCCTGCGAAATGCGCTTTCGTTCTGCTTCCTGCACTTCTATTGAATGGCGCAAAAACTGCTCCGAGTTGTAGATAATTTTGTCGCGCTTTTTTACTTCGCGGGCATTAAGAAAAATAAGAATCACGCTGATTATAATAATAGCGGCAAGAAGCCACACAAAATAGTCAAAAATCTTTTGGTGGGTTTCTTCAAGCACATAATTCTGGTTGTAAAGATAGGAGAGCATGCTCAGGTTTATTTTGCGCCCCTCGTCGTAAATCAAAAGGTCATCTCTTTTACCCGATTCAATCATCGAAAGGATTTTTTCTGATGCATCACGGCAAATTTCAATCTGCTCATTTGTCTGTGCATGAAGCTCTGGATATGCGTCGAATGATTCAGGCTCAAATTTTTCAAGCTCGGCAATGAAGCTCCTGCATGAATCCGCATCTTTTTTTTCGTTGAATTTTTTCCATGCAAGATAGAGTGTCTTTGAGTCGTGGTTTCCAGATGCATTTTTCTTGCCACAGGATGCAAGGGAGAGAATCAAAAGACTTGCCATAAGGAATAAGGGTAATTTTTTCATGCTCATTCGTTGTAACCGCCAGCCTTATCGCTGCCTCCCCCTTAGACAGATGTTTAGTATACAAGATTGAAAGTCCGAATCCGGCAAAAGTGGTGATTATCCTGTCCAGAACAGTAATTGGAATACGGCCAAGGATGCTTGAAGCAAGCACGCCAAACTGGTCACCGGTAAAGGCAAAGATTATTTTTTCCACATCAAGGCTCCTTGCGTTCATGTTGTAGGCAAAGAAATTAATGAGTCCAGAGATTACGCAGCTGCAAAGGGCCGCACAGACGCTTGCCGTAAGTATGTAAAGGAAGGTAAAGTTTACGCTCTTTTTAAGCTTGTCCTTCTTTCGCACAAAAAGCCAGGTTACAAAGATGATTGCAAAGGCGGAAAGTGAATAGAGGTAGACAAAATCTGTGGAACCGTAAACGCATTTCATTCTTATGCAGACAATCGTAACGTTCACGATGTAGACTAACATGGAGGCGATTGGGCCGTAGACAAAAAGGACGGCCATGGCAAAAATCATGTCAAAGAAAAATGGCACGTGCAGCCCTTCCTGAAAAAAAGTCTCCGTCAAAAAATCAAGGATGCCAGCGGCAATTACAACGAGAGAAATTTTCAAAAAGTTCTTTGTTTTTTCTTCCATTTTTTATCTCCAGCGTTTTAGTCATTCTAACACATTTTAACACATTCTAACAAAAAAAAACATATAAGTGCCACAACAAAAGGACCCCCAGAAAAGCAGCTTTCCGGGGGCAAGAAGTTTTTTTTCAAATATTATTAAGTCCAAGTTCGAGTTTCCGTAGTGCAGCAGA